>JAHHTS010000058.1 GCA_020024475.1 Oscillospiraceae bacterium | reverse complement strand
GCTTGTTGAATCATATAACCTCCTTTTCTCCGTAAGTCTAGCTGAACATATTATTTCCTCTATTATAGCAAGTCACTGACACGACGGCTAGTACTAGATTCAACACACCATTCTTTGATCAAAAAACTGCTATACCTATAATATTATGGATTTATAAACCCACAATGACAGATTTTATTTATTATTCGTCCATTACTTTTTTAATTAATATCTTATTTTTATATTTATCCAAACAAATCTCAAAAGTTAAATACATATATTCCATTTTTAGCTGTCTATAAAGAATTCATCAGCTCCATCTTAGATCTTTCGGATTTTATCCACCTTAACTATTTTCCCCTGTTCCATAACAACAATTTTGTCACAAAAATTTACAAGTTTTGAGTTATGTAAGACACATATACACGTAATATCTTTTTCATAGTCTAAAATAAATTGGAATACTCTGTTTTCGCTATCCTCATCCAAATGACTAGTTGCTTCGTCTAATACCAAAACTTCTGGTTCTGCTAACAATGCTTGTGCTAAAATTATTCTTTGTCTCTGTCCACTAGATAATTCTGTTCCTCCTTCACTAATTCTCGAATATATACCATTGGGCAGTGTATTTAAAATCTCCTCCAACCCACATCCATTTATTATTTTTTTTACTATGGGGTCTGATTCTGTTTTAGTGCTTTCAAGTAGTACATTTTCTATTATACTTCCTTCAAACAATTTGGAATCTGCAGAAACATACTTGATCTTTTTTCTTAAATGTTTTAATGAAATATCTTGAATCTTATCTTTCCCTATTCTAATACTCCCATCTTGACACTGATAATGCAATAATAATAATTTCATTAAGGTTGACTTACCACAACCACTCTTTCCTACTAAAGCATATTTTTTTCCACTTTCGAATGTAACATTTATATTTTCTAATATAATATCATCATAATTGTATCCGAAAGTTATGTTTTCAAAAATAATATTCTTTCCTTTTAACTTTATTTTTTTCTCTCCTGTATAGAGTTGTTCCTCCGTATCGACTTCCAAAATATCATTCAAACGA
Organism: Oscillospiraceae bacterium; assembly: GCA_020024475.1. Lineage (GTDB taxonomy): Bacteria > Bacillota > Clostridia > Oscillospirales > Ruminococcaceae > RGIG3102. The sequence continues at coordinate 12,172 of JAHHTS010000058.1, read as the reverse complement.
TCCATAGCAATAAATGCCCCTTGTAAACTAATTTGCATCGAAATTAATTGTTGAAATGGCGATAAAAAAAAGCGTAATAAACTTTCAAAAGCAATTAAATCACCCAATGAAATTTTATTCTTTAAAACTAGATAACTTCCATACCATAGAATACAAATAGCTCCAATATTTTCAACATTATTCAATAAAGCTATTTGACTTTCGTATATCACTTCTCCTTTATAAATATGCTTCAACGCGTGATCACTTAAACCTTTAAGTTTTATGATAAAATTATTTTCCACACTGCAATTTTTAATAGTGCATATATTGTCAATCACCTCTTTCAGTTTAGATATTAGTCTACTATTTGCTTCAAATATATTAATTTTAGTTGACGATATGGGCTTCTTGAAAATCAAAACAATAATAGTATAAATAAGTAATATTGCTATTGCCATAAAAAACAGAAATAGGTTAATGCTAATTAATATAGTTCCACCAACAATTACCATAAAAAAATTAATTATAATAGTAACCGCTCCTTCAGAAATTAAACTTTTAATCTCTTCTATATCTGAAAAACGAGATAAAATCTCACCTGTTTCTCTATCTTTAAAATAATTCATAGGTAGTTTAATAACGGAATATAAATATTTATTTATCAATTCTTTATTTATCTTAATTGAAATTTTTGCTATAATAATCCCTTTACTAATACTCAAAAACATTTGCAATGAAAAAATTATAACTAAAGCCATAAAGAAAAGGTGAAAATTTGAAATCACCATATTTAACTGACTAACTAATACTCGAATAGTCTCACTAGTCCCATCGTAATCTACAATGTATGGTTGGTTACCAAGAATAAAATAGTCTATTATTTTCTGGTATGCCAAGGATGTAATCATCATAATTCCACTGAGCAAAAAAGAAAGTATTAATATTAAGAATAAAATATTTTTGCTATCCCAAAGAATTTTCCAATATTTTAAGTAAAATCCTTTTGTGGAATTATATTTTTTGAACTTATTATCCTTTTTAATTGTTACAAGATATCCCGTCCACATACTTTTAAATTCTTCAACAGAAATTAAACACTCTCCCCTAGCAGGATTGAAAATCTTAATCTTATCTTTTATAATGCTTTTCAAAACAATATAATGACCAAAACCTTCTTCTAAGCAATGTACAATTATTGGTAATGTAATAGATCCATTACTAATTTCTTCTTCCAGTTCTGCAAATGATCCTTCTAGAACATCCGCTATAAAATGAAATTCTTCCACGCAACGTGAAATTGCATATAAACTAGATCCGTTTTTGTCCACTTTCATTTTTTCTCGTATCTTAATTAGCGGAATATTGAAACCATAATAACGAAAAATTGTTGCCACACATGCCGCACCACAATCACGATTATCATGTTGTTTTACACCTGATTTTCTCATATTTTCTCCTCTTCGCAAAACGGTCTGAACCTATAAAAGATTCAGACCACTTCTCAAAGTTTATTCTATTGCACTATACCTACACTACATTTATTTACAATTACAATAGAAAACTGACATACGACCTTGATGACCATACTTTTGTGCATGAATTCCTGCATAATACCACGCTTCACTTTGTGATGAAAACTTTGTTGCTGTAATATATGGCGTAACCGAGCATTTCCAATGCCAGTGTCCTCCACCTTTAATCATTTTTTGATTACTTAAATTAACCTTCTTCATTATGATTTCCTCCTTTTCTTTTCATAAATATTTATCAATAATTTCATATTGCCGGCTATCATGAAATTATTATAAATCAAATTTTAATTCTATTAATGAGAGGTTCTTTATGGCTTTTATAATAAAGGTGCATAGCAAATATAAAATCAATCATCAAAAGAATAATAGCCATGAACAAAAATTGTTTCCACGGATAAACAAATCTAAAATACAATAACTTCTGTTTGATAAAAATTCCTAGAGTATAAACTAAAATAGTCCCTATAAAAAACATACCAAGCATTGTAATAATCCAATAACAAAATCCTTCAAAAAAAATCAGTTTCCACAATTGACTTTTAGTAAGACCAATACTCTCCATAATTGCAAGTTCCTTTTTACGAATATCGTAATCAGCTATGACTGTGTTTGTAAAATTTATAATTCCAACTAAGAAAATAATTAGTGTCAATGATCCTAATATCAAATTGCCTGTTCTGATTCTATTTTTTTCTGCTTCAAGCAATGTATAGTTAGCATTTAAATAATAGGTATCCATGTCTCCACTTTTTAAATTTTCCTTTTGAACAATTTGTAAAAGTCTTTGATTAACAAGTTCTTCCTGTTCGTTCTTAATATCAAATGATAGATCAAATACCTTTTTTGAAAAATTTAACTTCTGAAAGGCTTTCTCCGTCATAATAAAGTAATTAATATTATTCCCCATAGAAGTGGTTTGTAATTTAGGAAAATACTTTGCTGTGCAATCAATATACCCTGAACATTCCAAAGAATTTTTCTTATATAAATCAAGACTTTCATCCTTATCGAAAGCATTTAAAGAATAAAAATGTATTGGCATACCAATCACTTCTTTTGCTTTATTTTCCAAATTTTGTGACATTTCATGGTAATGTAGCAACACGCATCCATTTCCTTTTTTTAGGTTCTCAATATCTACTGGTAAATTATGTTTATCTATATACTTTCCTAGTTGATCTACATAATTTTCACTTACTATTTGTATCGTTGCAAATGCCAATCCCTCTGATGAAATATCTATGGAATTTTTTCTAGGTTGTAATGCTTCATCTTCCTCAAAATTAATCAACGCGTAGCATCCTGTAACAGTATTTATTGTTTCATCATCAATATCTTCAATTTGATAAATACTATTAACCATCTCTTTTGGCATAATAGGTGTATTGTCATTTACTTCAACTGGTACTTTCTCTGGATTACGAAATATTCCCGTTAATATTCCCACCTGAAAATCTGGATTTTGCTGATAACTATTACTAAGATCAATACCTGTCATAATTACCGCTGATGCCAACGCCGTTATTCCTCCTAAAATTAATGACAAGGAACTAATAAAAAGTTTCTTCTTAGATTTTGTTACATTTCTCCATGCCAAACGAAACAAGGAAATTTTCTCCATGGATTCAATTGCTACTTTCCGATATTTTGTATCGGTTTCTACATATTTGATTGCATTGATTGCATCCCATTTTATTACATGACGTAAAGCCACACCAGTTGCAAAAAAAGTCGTGATTAAAATAATAATAATAGATAGCAGGAGATAACTTGGATAAACTATTTTTACATCGCACTTCCCATAGCCTTGCATGAACAATTTCTCTAATACATGCCGAAGAAATATGATCACAAGTCCAACACCCATCAAACTTCCTAATAAAATGCCACTTAAAATGTTCCATATATTTTGCCTATAAGAAATTCTCTTAAGTTGTTGATTTGTTGTTCCTATAACCTTTAAAAGTCCATACTCCTGAATATCCTTAGCAGTTGAAATTGAAATCACATTGTAAATAATCATAAACGCACATGCAATTACTAACAATCCGCATCCGACTGCAATCGATACACTTCCCGTAAATCCTTCTACACTTTGTAATACCATCGGATTTTCACCAAAAACTTGCTGTGAATCATACTCCATATCGATATCACTATATAAACGTCTTTCAATGTCTTCTCCACTCTCCAAGGAAGACTGGATTGCCATTATCTTATCTACCGGAAAAAGAGCAATATCATTATTCTTTAGAAATTCATATGAAACATATGCTTCAGGCATACTAATAGCTGAATCTATATAATCTGTATAGTAGCCTGTTAACGTAAATTCCTTCGTTTCCTCTTCTTCCCCAATTTGTATAAGAATATTAATCGTTTCACCTAATCGCGGAGAATCCACCCCCATTTGTCGTAAACTCCCCGTGGAAAGCATAATTTCATTTGATTTTTGGGGATATATCCCATAAACATCTGTATAAGCAGGTTTTAACATTTTTTCATAAGCATTGTTATCATAATATACAAACTGACCGCTCCATTTGTCCTTGTATCTTCCCTCTATTACTGTCTTTTTTATTCCCACATCCGAAATATACGCCAGTGATTTCATCTGTGCCATCTGCTCTTTACTACCATTTTCTAAAGAAATTGTAGCCACTGTCCCCATACCACGGACATCAATTAAATAATCTGCTGTCATTTTTCCACTGGCAATAGAAAACGCTGCATACAATAAAAATAATGACATTGCAATAGAAAGAATTAGAATTTGATTTCTTCGCCTATTCTTTTTATAGTATACTTTGGCTAATTCTTTTTCCACCGCCTTATTATTATTTCTTATTACCATTTCCTCGTTCCTTTCAGCAAATTTTTCCATCCTCGATTCTTATGATTCGATCTGACATCTGAGCAATTTCCTCGTTATGTGTGACAATCATAAGTGTCTGATGAAATTTTATAGAAAGAAATTTCATCAACGATATGACTTCTGTTCCTGTTTTAGAATCCAAGTTTCCTGTAGGTTCATCTGCTAAAATGATTGCTGGTCTAGTAATCAAGGCTCTTGCTATGGCTACTCTTTGTTGTTGACCTCCAGACAATGTGTTTGGTAATTGATACATTTTATCTTTTAATTTCAAGTTTTCTAAAAGCAATTCTACATAATCATGATCTACACTTCTACCATCTAATTTTAGTGGAAGGATGATATTCTCGTAAACATTTAATACTGGAATTAAATTAAAGTTTTGAAATACAAATCCTATATTTCTTCTTCGAAAGATTGTTTGCTCATTCTGTGACAAACTGGATAATTTAAATCCTTTCACAAGTATTTCTCCTTCTGTGGGTGTATCCAACGCACCAATTAAATTTAATAACGAGGTTTTTCCACTTCCAGATGCTCCTATAATTGCAACAAATTCCCCCTCTTGTATACTAAGATTAACGTTATTTAAAGCATATACTTTATTTGTTCCAAGATGATATATCTTGCTTAAATTTTTAGTTTCTACTATAGCCATCTTCATCCCTCTTCTTTCTTTATGTAAATGATAGCAAATAAAAATCTCAAAAGAGTAACAAAAAAGGAACTATTTTAAGTTCCTACTTTTGGAAGAAAAATTGATACTTTTAATCCTTGATTTTTTCTCTGAACTTTCATAAACCCACCATGTGCCTGAACAATTTCCCTAGTAATATACAGTCCCATTCCATATCCTTCCTGCCCTGAAATATTATTCCCTCTATAATACAATTGAAACATTCTGTTCTCTTCCCCTGGCATTATACCAATTCCTTCATCTTCCACACATATTTCTGTAAACATATCATTATCGTTTAATACAATCTGTACGCATGTTCCTTGAGGTGAATACTTTATACTATTATCTAGCAAATTATAAACACTTTCACAGATCCAGTTTCTATCATGAAAAATGAAATAATCACCTTTGCTTTTTTCTAGAATTTTCACATATATTTGTTTTTCTTCCGCTCTTTTATAAACTTGAAAAACTGCCCCAGCTATTGTCTCCTTTAGACTTTGAGATAATTTATGTATCTGGATAATTTTCTTTTCCATACGGGCTGCAATCATAAATTTTTCTACAAGAAATTTAATTTTTTGTTCTGCTCTTTCTACCGCCTGCACATATTCTTTTTTCTCATTCATTGAAATTTCTTCATTATCTAATAATGCCAAATAGTTTTCCATATTAGCTAATGGTGTCCTTAGCTGATGTGATATTTCGGCGAGCAACTGTTTTATACTATTATGCTCTTTCTCCAACATCTTTTTATTTGCTTCTTTAATTTCATCAATACGTAATATCTGTATTCTTATTTTATCAAATAAACTATCATCGTTTTTACAATTGCACTGAACTGGTTTCTCTTGCAAAATTTGCTCAAGCATTTCAGATATTTCACACAAATCATGCGCGATTTTACTTCTATTTTGTCTCACATGAATGATTATACAAAATACAAATGTACAAAATAAACATAATAACCACCACTGCTGTTCCAATAATAAATACATTATCATTGAAAATAACACGATCACTTCTAAACACTTTATAGATATTTCTCTCATAATCACTCTCCAAATGTGTAGCCCACACCAAAAACATTTTTAATATAAACGGGTGACTTTGTGTCTAATTCTATTTTTTTGCGTAATCTGTTTATTACCACAGTAACGACATGCTCATCTACAAAGTTTTCATTGATATCCCAAATCCTTTGCAGCAATAGTTCTCTGGTAATAATTCTCCCGGCATTTTGTGTTAAAATCTCAAGTATTTTCCATTCTTTTGACGTAAGTTTAATCTCTCGCTCTCTTACCCATACTCTACGTTTATCATAATCAATTTTTATCTCTTTATAACATAATATATTACCACACATATTTCTTTTTAAAATTGCCTCTAGTTTCTTTTGTAAAATCTTAGGAGCAATCGGTTTTGTAATATATTCCTCACATCCAGCATCATATCCCTTTAAAATATCCTCTTCTTCATCTTTAGCAGTTAAGAATACAACTGGAATTTTTTTATCTTTTAATAAACGATGTATAAAACTCAGTCCCGATTCTCCTGGTAAGCCAATATCCGCAATAATAATCTGTATCTCCTTCTCATTAAGATATCGTTCCGCTTCAAAACTGTTATTTGCTTGATATACCTTATAACCTTCTTTTTGGAAATATACACATAATGCATTGTTCATATCTGAATCATCTTCAATAACTAATAGTACAGGCATCTTACTCTCCAATGTCTTTATCATAATCTTTTAATTTGCAACACCTCTTATTTATTTAATTATACAAAAACTTTTTTATGGAAATCAACCATTATATTTTCTCTTTAACTAATTCCAAAAAGGAGCCAGACTTACCATGTCCAACTCCTTCTTCCTCTTTTATACATCTCCCATAAATACTTTTTCCTACTTCCATTCATCATGAAATTATTATAAATCAAATTTTAATTCTATTAATGAGAGGTTCTTTATGGCTTTTATAATAAAGGTGCATAGCAAATATAAAATCAATCATCAAAAGAATAATAGCCATGAACAAAAATTGTTTCCACGGATAAACAAATCTAAAATACAATAACTTCTGTTTGATAAAAATTCCTAGAGTATAAACTAAAATAGTCCCTATAAAAAACATACCAAGCATTGTAATAATCCAATAACAAAATCCTTCAAAAAAAATCAGTTTCCACAATTGACTTTTAGTAAGACCAATACTCTCCATAATTGCAAGTTCCTTTTTACGAATATCGTAATCAGCTATGACTGTGTTTGTAAAATTTATAATTCCAACTAAGAAAATAATTAGTGTCAATGATCCTAATATCAAATTGCCTGTTCTGATTCTATTTTTTTCTGCTTCAAGCAATGTATAGTTAGCATTTAAATAATAGGTATCCATGTCTCCACTTTTTAAATTTTCCTTTTGAACAATTTGTAAAAGTCTTTGATTAACAAGTTCTTCCTGTTCGTTCTTAATATCAAATGATAGATCAAATACCTTTTTTGAAAAATTTAACTTCTGAAAGGCTTTCTCCGTCATAATAAAGTAATTAATATTATTCCCCATAGAAGTGGTTTGTAATTTAGGAAAATACTTTGCTGTGCAATCAATATACCCTGAACATTCCAAAGAATTTTTCTTATATAAATCAAGACTTTCATCCTTATCGAAAGCATTTAAAGAATAAAAATGTATTGGCATACCAATCACTTCTTTTGCTTTATTTTCCAAATTTTGTGACATTTCATGGTAATGTAGCAACACGCATCCATTTCCTTTTTTTAGGTTCTCAATATCTACTGGTAAATTATGTTTATCTATATACTTTCCTAGTTGATCTACATAATTTTCACTTACTATTTGTATCGTTGCAAATGCCAATCCCTCTGATGAAATATCTATGGAATTTTTTCTAGGTTGTAATGCTTCATCTTCCTCAAAATTAATCAACGCGTAGCATCCTGTAACAGTATTTATTGTTTCATCATCAATATCTTCAATTTGATAAATACTATTAACCATCTCTTTTGGCATAATAGGTGTATTGTCATTTACTTCAACTGGTACTTTCTCTGGATTACGAAATATTCCCGTTAATATTCCCACCTGAAAATCTGGATTTTGCTGATAACTATTACTAAGATCAATACCTGTCATAATTACCGCTGATGCCAACGCCGTTATTCCTCCTAAAATTAATGACAAGGAACTAATAAAAAGTTTCTTCTTAGATTTTGTTACATTTCTCCATGCCAAACGAAACAAGGAAATTTTCTCCATGGATTCAATTGCTACTTTCCGATATTTTGTATCGGTTTCTACATATTTGATTGCATTGATTGCATCCCATTTTATTACATGACGTAAAGCCACACCAGTTGCAAAAAAAGTCGTGATTAAAATAATAATAATAGATAGCAGGAGATAACTTGGATAAACTATTTTTACATCGCACTTCCCATAGCCTTGCATGAACAATTTCTCTAATACATGCCGAAGAAATATGATCACAAGTCCAACACCCATCAAACTTCCTAATAAAATGCCACTTAAAATGTTCCATATATTTTGCCTATAAGAAATTCTCTTAAGTTGTTGATTTGTTGTTCCTATAACCTTTAAAAGTCCATACTCCTGAATATCCTTAGCAGTTGAAATTGAAATCACATTGTAAATAATCATAAACGCACATGCAATTACTAACAATCCGCATCCGACTGCAATCGATACACTTCCCGTAAATCCTTCTACACTTTGTAATACCATCGGATTTTCACCAAAAACTTGCTGTGAATCATACTCCATATCGATATCACTATATAAACGTCTTTCAATGTCTTCTCCACTCTCCAAGGAAGACTGGATTGCCATTATCTTATCTACCGGAAAAAGAGCAATATCATTATTCTTTAGAAATTCATATGAAACATATGCTTCAGGCATACTAATAGCTGAATCTATATAATCTGTATAGTAGCCTGTTAACGTAAATTCCTTCGTTTCCTCTTCTTCCCCAATTTGTATAAGAATATTAATCGTTTCACCTAATCGCGGAGAATCCACCCCCATTTGTCGTAAACTCCCCGTGGAAAGCATAATTTCATTTGATTTTTGGGGATATATCCCATAAACATCTGTATAAGCAGGTTTTAACATTTTTTCATAAGCATTGTTATCATAATATACAAACTGACCGCTCCATTTGTCCTTGTATCTTCCCTCTATTACTGTCTTTTTTATTCCCACATCCGAAATATACGCCAGTGATTTCATCTGTGCCATCTGCTCTTTACTACCATTTTCTAAAGAAATTGTAGCCACTGTCCCCATACCACGGACATCAATTAAATAATCTGCTGTCATTTTTCCACTGGCAATAGAAAACGCTGCATACAATAAAAATAATGACATTGCAATAGAAAGAATTAGAATTTGATTTCTTCGCCTATTCTTTTTATAGTATACTTTGGCTAATTCTTTTTCCACCGCCTTATTATTATTTCTTATTACCATTTCCTCGTTCCTTTCAGCAAATTTTTCCATCCTCGATTCTTATGATTCGATCTGACATCTGAGCAATTTCCTCGTTATGTGTGACAATCATAAGTGTCTGATGAAATTTTATAGAAAGAAATTTCATCAACGATATGACTTCTGTTCCTGTTTTAGAATCCAAGTTTCCTGTAGGTTCATCTGCTAAAATGATTGCTGGTCTAGTAATCAAGGCTCTTGCTATGGCTACTCTTTGTTGTTGACCTCCAGACAATGTGTTTGGTAATTGATACATTTTATCTTTTAATTTCAAGTTTTCTAAAAGCAATTCTACATAATCATGATCTACACTTCTACCATCTAATTTTAGTGGAAGGATGATATTCTCGTAAACATTTAATACTGGAATTAAATTAAAGTTTTGAAATACAAATCCTATATTTCTTCTTCGAAAGATTGTTTGCTCATTCTGTGACAAACTGGATAATTTAAATCCTTTCACAAGTATTTCTCCTTCTGTGGGTGTATCCAACGCACCAATTAAATTTAATAACGAGGTTTTTCCACTTCCAGATGCTCCTATAATTGCAACAAATTCCCCCTCTTGTATACTAAGATTAACGTTATTTAAAGCATATACTTTATTTGTTCCAAGATGATATATCTTGCTTAAATTTTTAGTTTCTACTATAGCCATCTTCATCCCTCTTCTTTCTTTATGTAAATGATAGCAAATAAAAATCTCAAAAGAGTAACAAAAAAGGAACTATTTTAAGTTCCTACTTTTGGAAGAAAAATTGATACTTTTAATCCTTGATTTTTTCTCTGAACTTTCATAAACCCACCATGTGCCTGAACAATTTCCCTAGTAATATACAGTCCCATTCCATATCCTTCCTGCCCTGAAATATTATTCCCTCTATAATACAATTGAAACATTCTGTTCTCTTCCCCTGGCATTATACCAATTCCTTCATCTTCCACACATATTTCTGTAAACATATCATTATCGTTTAATACAATCTGTACGCATGTTCCTTGAGGTGAATACTTTATACTATTATCTAGCAAATTATAAACACTTTCACAGATCCAGTTTCTATCATGAAAAATGAAATAATCACCTTTGCTTTTTTCTAGAATTTTCACATATATTTGTTTTTCTTCCGCTCTTTTATAAACTTGAAAAACTGCCCCAGCTATTGTCTCCTTTAGACTTTGAGATAATTTATGTATCTGGATAATTTTCTTTTCCATACGGGCTGCAATCATAAATTTTTCTACAAGAAATTTAATTTTTTGTTCTGCTCTTTCTACCGCCTGCACATATTCTTTTTTCTCATTCATTGAAATTTCTTCATTATCTAATAATGCCAAATAGTTTTCCATATTAGCTAATGGTGTCCTTAGCTGATGTGATATTTCGGCGAGCAACTGTTTTATACTATTATGCTCTTTCTCCAACATCTTTTTATTTGCTTCTTTAATTTCATCAATACGTAATATCTGTATTCTTATTTTATCAAATAAACTATCATCGTTTTTACAATTGCACTGAACTGGTTTCTCTTGCAAAATTTGCTCAAGCATTTCAGATATTTCACACAAATCATGCGCGATTTTACTTCTATTTTGTCTCACATGAATGATTATACAAAATACAAATGTACAAAATAAACATAATAACCACCACTGCTGTTCCAATAATAAATACATTATCATTGAAAATAACACGATCACTTCTAAACACTTTATAGATATTTCTCTCATAATCACTCTCCAAATGTGTAGCCCACACCAAAAACATTTTTAATATAAACGGGTGACTTTGTGTCTAATTCTATTTTTTTGCGTAATCTGTTTATTACCACAGTAACGACATGCTCATCTACAAAGTTTTCATTGATATCCCAAATCCTTTGCAGCAATAGTTCTCTGGTAATAATTCTCCCGGCATTTTGTGTTAAAATCTCAAGTATTTTCCATTCTTTTGACGTAAGTTTAATCTCTCGCTCTCTTACCCATACTCTACGTTTATCATAATCAATTTTTATCTCTTTATAACATAATATATTACCACACATATTTCTTTTTAAAATTGCCTCTAGTTTCTTTTGTAAAATCTTAGGAGCAATCGGTTTTGTAATATATTCCTCACATCCAGCATCATATCCCTTTAAAATATCCTCTTCTTCATCTTTAGCAGTTAAGAATACAACTGGAATTTTTTTATCTTTTAATAAACGATGTATAAAACTCAGTCCCGATTCTCCTGGTAAGCCAATATCCGCAATAATAATCTGTATCTCCTTCTCATTAAGATATCGTTCCGCTTCAAAACTGTTATTTGCTTGATATACCTTATAACCTTCTTTTTGGAAATATACACATAATGCATTGTTCATATCTGAATCATCTTCAATAACTAATAGTACAGGCATCTTACTCTCCAATGTCTTTATCATAATCTTTTAATTTGCAACACCTCTTATTTATTTAATTATACAAAAACTTTTTTATGGAAATCAACCATTATATTTTCTCTTTAACTAATTCCAAAAAGGAGCCAGACTTACCATGTCCAACTCCTTCTTCCTCTTTTATGCCTCTC
>JAHHTS010000057.1 GCA_020024475.1 Oscillospiraceae bacterium | reverse complement strand
GTAAAAACTGCTGTAGTTCGTGTGTTACCTTCACCAAACGGATGGATTTGCCATAAGCCCGATACGAATCGGGTAATATGACTAACAATTTGGTGGATGTTCAATCCAGTATAATCAAAGGATTTTTCTTGTTCAAGGTCATATTCTATGGCTCTGCGGAGATCAGGTGCAGATACATAGAATACGGTATCACCACGAAGTACCCATTCCTTTTTGGTGATATTGTAGTCTCTGATTTGTCCGGCAAACTTGAATACTCCATTGAATATACGTCTATGTATGGCAGTCAACCCAGCTACAGTAAAGGCAAATGAACGTTCATTTAATAACCTGGTTATATTAGCTGACACTTTATCAGCTTCCTCTGTTTCGTTATCCTTTTCAGTACGAACATCTTTTGAATCATAGTAACTATTGATAAGTTGCTGAACTTCATCAATAGTTATGTCTCCCTCTATATGCTTACGGGCTGTTTCAATAAGATATTCAGAGGGCTTCAAGCCGTCTACCGCCTGAAGTCCGATAGCGGTTTGCCAGGCATAGCCTTTTTCACGCTTTTGCGGCTCACCTTGTTGGATGTATTCGTCGAAGTTTAGCATATTACAAATCTAATTTATCAAATAGCTCTTCATCTGTTTTTTTAAGATACGTATAAGATTGTGGAGCACAAATATTATTGCCTAAGGACATTAAAGGCTTTGGTGTCTTTAATCTTAATACGGATTTAAATTTGATTGCATAAGAATTCTGATGGTTTGTAAAATATTTTACAAAGAATTCTTTGGAGATTCCTGCATATTTTTTTGTTTTACTCCATATTACTTCAGGAGTATCTTTTATGATGGATTCTACCTCAATAACAGCAACAATCATCTTGATTGGTGTTGTTGCATACACTACAATATACCGTATATTCAAAGGGATACGTTTTCTATACTCATATAATTTTTCACCAGATAATATCTTCTCAATATGTTTCGGATGAATAGATAATATAATTGTTTTAGTTCTCATGTTTCAATATTGAATATTGTTTATTATTAATTTGTCTAATGCTCTGTATATATCCTTTTATACCAGCGTTGATAATTGCCTGATTGGATATTTCTTTTCTAAGAGCTATATATCGGAATAATATTATTAAAGTTTTTTTCTTAAGTATATCTAACAAATCCGAGTAATTGTAGACGGTTCTCTTGGCTATAGTGGAAAATACTTCGTCAATATTTTCTGAAAATATGATATTTTCAACGATACCCATGCATTGAATAGATTTGCGGTCTTTGCTCCTGTAAAATAGAATAATATCGCCTTTTCGAATAGATTTGATTTGAGAATGGCATAAATAGGCTTTCTTAATTGTGTTACCCTGACAAGAGTATAAAGATTGATCCTTCTCGAACAATGAGCCTTTCATGCTACTAAAGTCAGGGAAAAGATCTTCATGATATTGAGGTTGAATAGGAACTATAAATTTTTGAACGGATTCATTATCCTCGAAATAAGGATAATACTTTATCAAAGAATCCAAACTGCTGCAATTATCATCCAATAATTTCATTGGTTTGATATAAACATTATCTTGTTTATATTTGCCGAGACAATAAAAGCCATAGTCCAGACAAAGTCCTACAAGCGTCTTTTGTTCCTCTCCAAACGTATGTAAATATACCCAATCTAAATTATTTTTGACGCAGTAATCGAATGCAATGTACAAAAGCCTTTCGCCCAACTTTTTCCCTCTAGCTGTTACATCAACTTTGAAAGTACAAAGTTTCAAGATACGTCCGTGAATCACCTCTCCATCATCAGTAAGACGAGTATCCTGCTCGTGTTTATAGATGCAGATAGCAACGATTTTATTGTTTCCATCTTCTATACACCAACATTTACGTTTGTTTTGAGCACTTTTTTGGAACCATTCATCAAAACCGTCATACGATTTTCTCAAAGATTCAAAGAAAGATTGTTTTTTGTCTATTTCATATAAAAAACGCTCTTTTACGCCGGTATAATCAAAAGAAAATGGAAGAGACGTGTATCGTTGTAGTAAAAGTAAAAACTGTTCTAATCGATATACTTTATCTTGTAAACCAATTCGCAAAGCTTTCTTGTGTATACCTTCATCATTTGTAACCAGAAGATGTACGGCTCCACGATATAAAGCGAACAAAATATGATTATCCACCTTATCATTGTCATTGGATTGCGATAAGCCAAGTTCGTTGCATTCTTTGTCGGAAAGAACCGGAGGATTCTCTATTTGTAAATATTGTCTTAATCGTGATAATATAATGTCTCGTCTCTCTTGATTTTTGTCTCGGTTGATATCTTTAAACTGCATCGGATGAATATACAGACAATGTCGCTGTTCTGTAGATAGTTTACGCAACTCTGCAAATGAAGAGTTCAATATTCTATTGGTGTCTTCTAATGGAATAATGATATTTGTGTCTAATAATATATTCATCACGATAGCTATTTAAATCAGAACACCTATTGATGATTTATTGTTAATAGATTCTTAATATTCATGTTTAACCACAATTCAAATTTCTGGCAATCCTATAATAGTCAAGACTTGTTCTGATAGTTAGTTTTCTATCAGAACAAAAAAACTGTCAGATTCTTGTTGCGAAGTTATACAACTTTCTTTATTCTCCCAATCGAATGGTGTTTTATCAATGTAATTCAGTTTTATTATTTCCTGATTTCGGAGTTGATATTTCCTTGAGATGGTGATTCCTTCGATAAAAATCTGCATAGATATTTTCCCGAAATAGAATTTCTTTGATCTAATGATGACATTCATAAATAGAAACTAAATGTTGGTCATTGATGGGTGGCAACGTTTAACGATATTTATGTTTTTGTTAAGGGCTCTTTTTATAATAAACATAGATAATATGAAGGCCCCTCGCTCAAAACGGATAAAAAAAGATATTGAAAAATGTATTTGGTGAGCTAATAAATTGGGAAAATTTGAAATATCTGCTCTGAAAACCAATTCACAGGTTGCTACGAATGAAGATAAAGAAGAGATTATCGCAATATAGAAAGATGGACAAGAGATAGACCAAAAAGGTTGTTACGCAAATGGTCTTTCTTGTTGTCTTTCCAGTCCTGAATAGTTCTGTTTTTTTCTTGTCCATTGTCTTTGCTTGTTATATTTTCATACAATCTACTGATAATCAAACAAGATATATTTGATTACAACAAGTTTGTAGTAATATGATTTTTTGTAGTAAAAATAGGTTTGTTGTTTAGGATAATATTTTGTTAATTTGGACTTGGAAATGTATATTTATTTTAATGTATGCTTGATGATTTTAATAATATAAGAACTGATAGCGAAGTTGTGAAGGCAATTGCAGGTGGTGATAGAAATATTTTTGAAGCTTTGTTTCACAAGTATTATTCACTATTATGTGATTATGCATTGACTTATTTGGAGGATGTTAATGAAGCAGAGGATACGGTGCAGGAAGTTTTCGTATATTTATGGAATTATCGTAAATCAATAATTATTTCTACATCTTTAAAATCTTATCTCTATAGTTCTGTGAAACATCGTGCTTTGAATGTTTTAAAACATCAAGTTGTTACTCGTCGGCACAGTCCTTTGTTGACTGAGTTTTTGGAAAATTTAGCTAATGAAAATTATTCAGAACTGGAACAGGAACAATTGGAACAAGTTAGAAAGGCTTTAAAGGAACTGCCTGATCAATGCCGTATTGTATTTATGAAAAGTTGTCTGGAGGGGAAAAAGTATAAAGAGATCGCAGAAGAATTACATATATCGGTAAATACAGTGAAGACGCATATTTTAAAGGCTTATCATGATATTCGTGCAAATGTGAATCGTCCAATTTCTTCACAAGTATTGTGTCTTATGATATGTAAATATTTTAAGTATCTATAAAATTACTATTACTATTCGTTTTTTTTAGTATTTGACTCACCTTTTTTTTGTTCTTGGTTGCCTTTATATAAAATTTGAAGCGATAAAGGATGAATATTCAATTTTCTGAAAATGTATGGGAACAAATTTCTTCTTTGTGGAATGAGAAAAAGAAGAAAATAAATTTGGACATAACTGACCAATCGGTGAAGGAAATGTTGGATATTTGGTTCATTTGCAGAAGAACTGCAGCTTCTGATAAAAGTCAAGTGTATGATGAAAAGCGAGCCTGGTCTAACATAGAAAGAAGAACAGCAATACGAGGCTACAAAAAATGGGCTTCCTTATTAAAGTATGTTGCTGTTTTTGTTGTTGGAATTTTGGGACTGGTATTGTGGTTGACAAAGCAGCCTGATTTATATGTTGCAGAAAATCATGTTTCTAAAATGAAAGTTGTTTCTTCTTTATGGAATCAAAAAGCTGAATTAATATTGGCAAATGGTGAAACAATAGTTTTGGATACAAATACAAATAAAAAGTTATTGGATGTAAAATTTATTAATAATACAGGAAAAGGGAAATTGAGTTATAGTGGTGATGAAGAAAACGGAAAGATTGGTTTCCATACGTTGAATATTCCACAAGGCGGAGAATACATGTTGCAATTACCGGACAGTACTTGTATTTGGCTGAATTCAGAAAGTTCGATACGTTTTCCTATTCGCTTTGAAGAAGATAAACGTGAGATATTTTTAGATGGTGAAGCATATTTTAAAGTTGCCAAAAATGAACATGCTCCGTTTCTGATTCATGTAAGAGAGTGTATTGTTACTGTTTTGGGAACGAGTCTTAATATCTCTGCATATGCAAATGACAGATATTGGGAAACGACATTAGTTGAGGGAAGAGTTGTTGTTGAGAATAAAGGCGAAAAAATAGAGATGAAACCATCAAATCAATATTCCGTTGATAATGAAACAGGACAGGGCATTTTGAAGCAAGTGAATACTTATTTATATACTTCGTGGGTTGACGGGAAGTTTTATTTTAATGCTTGTAGATTTGAAGATATTGTAAAAAAATTAGAACGTTGGTATGATTTTACAATGAGTTATCAAGATGAAGAAATAAAATATATGCGTTTTTCAGGAACGGTTAATAAACATTGTCCTTTGAATGAAATATTGAATTTCTTAGAAAGAACAACGAACATTCATTTCGAGATTGTTGGAAAAAATGTAGTGGTAAAAAGAATTGAAAAGAATAAGAGATAATCATTTCTTGTCTCAATGATAAAATGATGTTTTTAATGGTTTATGATATGAATTAGAAGATAATTACAAACTAAAATTACAAACTATGAAAAAAATGAGTGTAGTAAATGGTTTTTACTTTTGGGGTAAAATAAAAAAATGGTTGTTTTTTATGAAAATGCTTTCTTTCTTTTTTTATATTAGTTTATTACAGGTGAATGCAATGGCTTTGAGACAAAAAGAATTGGTAACGTTTTCGAGTGAAGTAATGACTTTGGAGAAAGTTTTTGTTGAAATACAAAAACAATTAAATTATGACATATTTTACAGTAATGAAGAATTAGATGTAAGTAAGGAAATAATTTTGTCTTCTAAACAAATGAGTGTCGAAGCGGTATTGAAAGAAATTTTTGATGGGAAATTTGGTTTTGAATTTATAGATAAAACAATTATAATTCATCCTATAGAACAACCGGCTGATGTCAATTATGTGATAAAAGGAAAGGTCTTGGATGTGGATGGGAAACCGCTGCCAGGCGTGACTATTCGGCTGGATAATACCAATTGGGGCACATCTTCTAATGTAAAGGGAGAATTCGAAATGACGTTGAAAATGAGCAAAGGCTATTTGGTTTTTAGTTTTATTGGTTTTAAGACAAAGAAAGTGGCTTTTTCTCAAGATAAATTTCTTACAGTAACATTGGAGGAAGAGATAACTCAAATGGATGAAGTTGTTGTAAATGGTATGTTTACTCAAAATAAGAATAGTTATACAGGTTCTGTAACAACGATGAAATCTGAAGATATTTTAGCAATATCCAATACGAATTTATTGAAGGCGATTTCTGTATTGTCTCCTGGATTAAGAATTGTTGAAGATAATGAAGCCGGTTCGAATCCTAATCATGTTCCGGAAATTATTATTCGAGGTACAACTTCTATAGCCAGCTCTGGTGAGTATGGTCTGAACACACCTTTGATAATTTTGGATGGAGTAGAAATCAGTTTGTCTCAATTGTATGATTTGGATATTTATGAAATAGATCGAGTGGATGTATTGAAGGATGCTTCTGCAACTTCTATATATGGAGAAAAGGCTGCAAATGGAGTTATTGTAATTGAACGTAAAAAGGTTACTGATAGACATATTCGTATCCGTTATAATTTTGTGCCTGGTTTTGAATTTCCTGATGTAAAATCATATGATTATTGTAATGCAACTCAAAAATTGGAATTAGAGCGTTTAGCGGGTTTGTATAATAGTGCAGATGGGAATCTGGATGAAATTTATAATGCAAAATTCAAACGTATTCAAAAAGGAGTCAATACAAATTGGATTGCTAAGCCTTTGCGAAATTCAACATCATTTAATCACTCTTTGAGTATGACTGGACGTGGTGGCGGTATGGATTATGGAGTAACTGCCAGGTATGCGGATAAAAGAGGTGTTATGAAAGGAGACTATCGTAATAATTATGGTTTGGCATTTTATTTTTCTTATCGTTTGGTAGATAGGTTAACTATTACCTACCGTGCTGATATTGGAAAAACAGATACAAAGGCTTCTCCTTATGGTAGTTTTGCTGAATTTGTGAAATTGAATCCTTATGATACTCCTTTTAATGAATATGGGGAATGGAATAAAAGATTGTCATATGATTTTAGAAATCCCTTATACGATGCAACAACGAGTAGTTTTAATAAGTCTGAGAGTAAAAATATCACGAATAATTTGTCTTTACGTTGGGATATTTGGTCTGGTTTTTATGTGACAGGTTCTTTTAATTATACTTTATCTGATTCGCAAACGGATGTTTTTATTTCCCCGGAGCATAGTTCTTTTGAGACAGAAAAAGAACCGACATTGAGAGGAAGTTATAATATTTCTAATTCTAAAGGAAAAAGTTGGCAGGGGCGTTTGGGAATGACTTATAGTAAAACATTGAGTGAAAAAGGTTCGATATTAACTTTAAATATTGGAGCTAATGCTAATAAAAATAATAATAGTAGCAATGACTTTTCGGGAATAGGATTTTTGAAAGGTAATTTGACAGATATGGCTTTTGCAAATAGTTATCCGGTTTCTGGACGTCCAGGTGGAGCAGAAGCATTAAGTACGGCAGTAGGTGTTTATGCTAATCTGAACCTGATTTTACTGAATCGCTATTTTATGGATGGATCTTATCGAGTATCCGGTTCTTCTAAATTTGGGAAAGAAAGACGTTTTGCACCTTTTTGGTCTATAGGAATTGGCTGGAATGCACATAATGAATCCTTTTTTGCCAATATTGGAATATTTGATATTTTTAGGATTAGAGCCAGTTTAGGTTATACAGGTAGTGTTAATTTTTCAGATTATCAAGCAATCACAACGTATAAATATAGTCAGGATAATAATTATTTAATCGGGATGGGAGCTTTGCCTTTGGCTATGGGGAATGATGGGTTGAAATGGCAGACGACAATTAAATATAATTTAGGAGCTACTGTTGAGATGTTTGGTGGGCGTTTGAGTGCAAATTTTGATATTTATAAGGAAGATACAAAGGATTTGTTATTGTCAATATCAACACCTCCTTCTATTGGAGTCAATAATGTTATGGATAATTTAGGAGAAACGGGTAATTGGGGTTATGAATGGTCTGTTTCTGGTTTGTTGCTTAGAACGGATGATTTGTATTGGCGTTTAGGACTTTCTGGACATCATACGGAGAATAAACTGAAGAAAATCAGTAATTCGATGAAGCGACAGAATGATAGTGCAATGAAAGATTCCGGCGTTGCAGCTCCTAAAATTCAATTAGAGGAAGGTGAATCTGCAAATGCTATTTATTCGGTTCCTTCTTTGGGTATAGATCCGGCGACCGGTCAAGAGATTTTTATTAAAAAAGACGGTTCGTATACTTTTGCTTATGATGTAAAAGATAAGGTTGCTTTAGGTAATACGATGCCTTATCTCGAAGGCTCATTGACAACTTCTATTGGTTATAAAGGATTTAATATTTCAGCTGCAATGGTATTTACTTTTGGAGGTGATATATATAATGCAACTAGAGCTAGTAAAGTAGAGAGAATTGATCCTCAGGAAAATGTTGATGTACGTGCTTTTACTGATCGTTGGAAAAAACCGGGAGATGTTGTTCACTATACTGCTCTTACTAATACAAAAACTTATGTCCATTCACAAAGATTTATAGAACGCAAGAATGAGGTTGCTCTTACGTCATTGAATTTTTCTTATGAGTTTAAGAGGGAATGGGTAAAAAAAATAGGATTGAATAAATTGAGTATTGGAATTGGTTTTTCTGATGTATTCCGACTTTCTACCGTTAAATATGAACGTGGAACAACTTATCCTTATAGTAAAGGTTATAATTTTACAATTAGTCCAACTTTCTAATTTCTGCATATTATGAAAAAGTATAGTGTATTATTTTTAATTCTGACTTTTGTAACAAGTGGATGTGATAATTTTTTGAGTGTAAAGCCTAAGGCAGAAATTGTTGAGCGTGTATATTTTGATACACCGGAGGGATTTGAAGATGCTTTGTATGGAGCATATTCGGTATTAAGCGATCCGGTTTTGTATGGAGAATATTTAAGCTGGGGTTTGTTGGATGTTTTTGGACAATATTACAAAAAGGCTTCAATTAATGATGATGTTAAAGCAATTCTTACTTTGGAACATGATAGATTGAGAGGGTATTATGGTAATATTTGGTCAAAATCTTATGCAACAATTGGTTATGTAAATAATGTATTGCGTAATTTGGAACGTAAGGACGAGCAATCGATGCACCACTATAAATTGTATAAAGGAGAAGCTTTAGGTGTACGTGCTTATTTACATTTTGATTTGCTTCGTTTATTTGCTCCTCGTATCCAATCAAAGCCTGAGGCTCAGGGAATTCCTTACGTGACGATATATGAGGCTTTAGTCTCCCCCTTTAAAAATGTGACTGAAGTATATGATTTGATTATAAAGGATTTGAAAGAAGCAGAACAATTATTGAAAGATGATGAAACTTTGTTTACTTATCCTAGAAGTTTTAAATTGGAAGATGGTTTTGCAACTTGTCGCGAGATACATTTTAATTTATATGCTGCACAAGCTTTGCTAGCAAGAGTATATTGGATGAAAGGAGATTTGGATAATGCTTTGATTTATGCTCTAAAGGTAATTGATTCTAAAAAATTTCCTTTGGAAGAAAAGCTGAATCTAAGATCTTTTTTGGCAGGAGTATTGTCTGAAAAAGAGACAATTTGGGGAATTTATTCTGTAAAGACATTGGATGCTATTAAGAAGAATTTTTATACATACGATCCGACTTTCACTTGGCTTCCTGCTGATGATAATGTAGCTCTTTATTCGGTAACTCCGGAAGAGGGTAATGATATGAGAGGGAATGATTGGTTTCGTATTTTGCTTGGCGAAGAAGAGTCTGATAAAGTGGTGAGATGTATGAAAATAGTGAATGAAACAAAAATAAGTAAGCCTGCAGACTTTTCTTCGGATTTGATAGAAGGAATGAATCTGATTCGTATCCCTGAAATGTACTTAATTGCAGCAGAAGCTTTATTGGATAAGGACATAGAACAAGCACAGGATTATTTTGATGAATTCATTCAGTCCAGAGGTCTGTTCAAATATAAGGATCGTTCTGGATCTTTACGAATCACTCTGGAAGATATTAACAAGGAAAGACGCAAAGAATTTGTGCAGGAAGGACAATATTTCTTTACTTTAAAACGTGGAAATATGGATATTTATGTAGATGCTTTAAAAACTACTTTACTAGGAAGCGATGAACTGTATACTTTATTGATTCCGGATGAAGAGTTTGAGTATAGATATATGGAAGAAGATGATAATGATAAAAATGTAGAATGATGAAAACTATGAACTCGAATATTATACTATCTATTTTAGTATTAATGTGTATAATGGGAATGTCATCTTGTCATACGGATTATATGGATTATGATGTTAAAATGAAAGATGGAATATATTTTACTGTAGATTCTGTAAACTACCAATTCGGTATGCAGGTAGGAGAGCATTTTAAGTATGCTGTTGCAGTGAGAATGTTAGGAACGCCTAAAGGATATGATCGGAAATTTGGAATTGAGTTGATCGAGGAGGAAACGACAGCTCAAGAAGGATTGCATTATGAATTGATAGATACTTTTGTGATTCCAGCTAATATGGTTATCGGTAACGTATCTTTTATATTACATCGTTATCTTGATCCTGAAATTACCCAAAAGGCTTTTACTGTAAAAATGAGATTGGTGGAAAATGAGAATTTTCGTGTGGTTATGGATAAAGAGTGTAAGTTGGAATTTTCAGATACGGAATTGCCACGTCCGAGATGGTGGAGTGATCGGCACTTCGGTCCATACTCTCAAATGTTGATGATGGATATTTTGAATAATTACTGGGCATTGGAAACGACACATCCTTTATTGTTTGAGCGTATTGTTGCTGAATATGGACGGAATTTGGAAAAAGCATGGAGTTTCCCTTATCAACAGGAGATTGTGTTTATTAAGTATATAATAACTCCTGCATATGAATATTATAAGGAACATCCGCATCCGAAAGTTGATATTCCAGACCCCTCTACTTTAATGTAAAATGAATTATGGAAATAATTAATTTAGAATGTTATGATAAAAAATATATGGTTTATTAGCGTAAGTTTGGTGGTATCGCTTTGTTCATGTATAGATGATGATTCGACATTACCAGTCAAAAATATATCAGAAATCACCATTGAAGCGCCGTCTGATACTATCAACATCGATTATGGATATGAGTTAGTCTTTGAACCTGAAATTAAACAGACTATGGAGGATTTGGAGTTGTCTTATGAATGGAGTTATTATGGTTATATAAAAGGGGCTATCGGAGGAGTACATAAGGATTCTTTAAGATACCTGTCAGGTGAGAAAGTGTTGAGGCATACTTTCAAAAAGTTGGGGAAATATGGATTACGTCTCAAGGTGTCTAATGAGCATGGAAGTAGCTATAGATATTTTACATTATTTGTAAAAGCTGCTTTTGATCAGGGAATTTTTGTATTGAGTGCGAATGAGGAAAAGAAAGGTAGAGTATCTTTTATGCGCCCGTTGAGTAGAGAAGAAGTGGAAGCAGGTAAAGAAGAAATTTTTTATACATCAGCTTTTAAATCTGTGAATCCTGAATATGAATTGAATGATCCGACAGATGCAAAAAAAATAGGTTCAGATATATTTATAAGTTCCGGACAAGATAAATTGGTTTATCGTATAGATGCTCAAACGTTTGATCTTTATAATATAACGAATTTTAAAACTGATTTGGATTGGGTACAGCCGATGGCAATATGTAGTAAAGACCGTGCTATAAAAAACTATTTGGTATTCTCTGCCAATGGAGGTATAGCAAAGGTTGATTATACTTCAGACATTGCATACGATGGAAATGTTTTTTGGGAGAATCGTTCACCGATGGATAAAGTGTATGAAAAAATTACAGGTGAACCTATTCCTCCTTCTATGATGGTAAATAAGATGCGCAATTATAGTTTCTTTCTGAATTATACGGAATCAGCTCTTTATTATGTATATGATTTACAGGATTATTATGCATATAGGTATGAGTATCCTGAAGATGATTTGATAAATGTTGTTATGGATAAAAATACGATGTCTTGTTTGGTCGCTCGTAAAAAAGAAAATTCTAAACAAATTGTGATAACTCGAGGTTATGCTAGCAATAAGGGAGGGTTGATAAAGCCTTGGGAATATACTTATGAGGCAGATGAGATTACTTTAACAAGGGAGGCTGTGATACAAAGTAATGATGCGTATAATTCTGTATTTTATACGAATAAAAATGAATTTTATCGCTGGTATAATTGGAATGCAGAACCTGTCCTTCCAAAAATACCAGTGATTTCTTTGGATAGCAACAGTGAAATTACATGTTTCAGTTTCACTCCGGATAATAAACAAATATATTTAGGAGTTTATGATTCAAGATTAACAGGATTGAAGGGATCGGTATATGTTTATGATGCAGATGTATTAGATCCGGCAACGAATCAGTTGAAATTATTGAAAAAGTATGAAGGTATTGCTGATCGTCCTATAAAGGTTTTTTGGAAGAATAATAGAAAATAAGAAAGATGAAACATTTATTGATTTTGGGCGTGTTGTTTTGTATTCCATTGTTCGGAAGTGCTATACAGAAACGTGATTCTATAAAATGTATGGGAGATGTCTGTCATTATGTATTTAAGGATACATTGAACAATGAGCGAACATTGGGGGAATTGAAGGGCAAATATATTTTTTTGGATATTTGGTCTATGAGTTGTGGACCTTGTTTGAGAGAAATGTCATATTTGGAAAAGATGGTTCGAAAATATAATGATAAGCCAATATGTTTCGTTTCAATCTGTGTTGAGAATAATGCTCCGTTATGGAAGAAGTTTTTAAAGCGGAAAGAGATGAGTGGTATACATTGGATAACTCCTATTTTATCGCCTTTTTTAAGGGAAAATGGCTTTATTGGTGTTCCTCGTTTTATTCTTTTAGATAAGAATGGGTGTATTATGTGGAAATATGCTAAATTCCCTTCAGATGTTAATCTGCAAAAAGAATTAGATGAGTTGTTTAAATAGTAACGAATAAAAGTAAGCATTCAGCTAACTTCGTATTTTATCCTTTGAAAGTTCTTTATTGTTTTGCATAACTAAAAAATGTAAAACGATGAAGAACTTAACTTTAAAAGAATTCGTGATTACTGTTATAATATATGTTTCATTGGAACGACAAATCTGCTATGACCTTTATAATTATTGCTGCAAAATCATCAGGTGATGTGTCTTATTACAATCTGTATTCCTTCGGTTTATTTATGCAGCATTATATTTGTATAACCTGATAATCAATATGACAGACCATTTACTTGGTCATTTCCACAAATTTGTTTGTTTTTGCACATAAATGTAGATATAAATTCAATGGAAAAGAAAGAGTATAGGAATCGCATTCGGGTCATTTTAGCCGAGAAGATGATTACAAATACCTATTTGGCAGAACAATTTGGCGTATCGAAAATGACTTTCCGCATAACGTTTTACAAATGTAAATAATTTTCCGCATTCAACAAACATCAAGGACTGATTGTAATGGCAAAATTAGACTAATTGGTGGAATAAAAAGAATTTATTTACAACGGTTTTACTCTATAAACCATTTATCGGTATTATCTCCATGTAACGCTCTATCTGGGAAGTTGTCTATATAACTGCTCTTGTTAGCACTAGTAAGTATGTTGTAAAACTTCCATAAACTGATCTCGTTCTTTTCATGCTCCTTTTTAAAGTTATCAGCATGGTAGTACGCCGTGGCAATAATATTCACCTATGAATCTGTTAATTCCATGTTGGGAAGTAACTTAGCCTGCTTTTTAGTAACTTTAGCATTTCAACTCGTCAA
>JAHHTS010000056.1 GCA_020024475.1 Oscillospiraceae bacterium | reverse complement strand
TATAAAATTGAAAAATGACAGGATTCAGATGGATGAAGTGGTTGTAACCGGTTATCAAGTGATAGATAAACGAAAACTTACGAGTGCTATTTCTACAGTGAAGTCTGAGGATTTGGATAAAATGGGAGCGTTGACTGTTGACCAAATGCTTGAAGGTAAAGCTTCAGGTTTAATGATTATGAATGTAAGTGCACAGCCGGGTGCAGCTTCTAAGATGAGAGTGCGTACAGGAGGTACTTTTACTGGTACTAGAGAGCCTTTGTGGGTAATAGATGGTGTCGTTTATGAAGATCCTGTGCCACTGAGTGCATCAGATATTAATAGTTTGGATCAGGTTAATTTAATAGGAAATGCGATTAGCGGACTGAATCCACAAGATATTGCTCAAATTGATATTTTAAAAGATGCATCTGCAACTGCAATTTATGGTACACGTGCGGCAAATGGTGTTATTGTGATTACAACTAAAAGAGGAAAAAGTGGTTCTCTTTCATTAAATTATGCTGGTACAATCAGCATAGTAGATCGTCCTAGATATTCTGATATGAATTTGATGAATTCAAAGGAAAGAATAGACGTATCTCGAGAGATAGTAAAGAGAAATTTGCATTATCCTAATGAATTGAAATCATATGTAGGCTATGAAGGTGCTTTGAAAAATTTTTATGACCGTAAATATAATTATACTCAATTCCAGCAAGAAGTAGCTCGTTTAGAAATGATGAATACAGATTATTTTGGAGAGCTTTATAGAGTCAGTATTAAACATTCCCATGGTATTAATTTGTCAGGGGGGACTGATAAAATGAGAGTGTATGCAAGTTTGAATTATGATGATCAACAAGGTTCAGAGATTCATTCTGATTTGACACGTATTGGAGGGCGTATTAATGCAGATTTTAATTTACGAGAAAACATATTGATATCTGTAGGTTTAAGTGGTAGTTCACAGAAAGCTGTTTACAATCATTCTGCATATTCTGTTTTTAATGAAGCTTCTAGTATGAGTCGTGCTGTTCCTATTAGAGATGAGGATGATAATCTGATTTATCAGAATATGGAATACTATTCAAATGGTATAAGTATACCATTGAAATATAATATATTAGATGAATTAAATAATTCTAGGCGTACAGTTAAAAATAAGGATTTAAATATGCGCGCTTCTATTGATTGGGAAATTATTAAAGGATTGAAAGTACGTTCACAACTTTCTTATCGAAATACAACAAATATAGATGAGGAATGGATGACTGATAAAACCAAGTTAGCCAGAATAGCGCGGACTTATGCTTTTATTGAGGATAAGGATGATGATAAAATATTACAATATTCTATGTTGCCTTTTGGTGGATTATATAAGACTGGGACAACGAGTTCTGAAGCTTATACATTAACAACTCAGATAAATTATAGTAAATCTTTGGCTGAAGTACACTATTTTAATGTGAACTTAGGTCATGAAGTTACTTCTACAAAGTATGAAGGTGCAAGTGGTTGGGAAGCTCCTGGATATAATCATGAGCAAGGCAGAAGTTTTATAAAACTTCCATATCTTCGTATTTCTAAATACAATTTAAACAAATTGAATTATGCTTATTTGAATATGATCAATTGGTTGAGTGATAATTCCAATGCTAATAATTTATTAGCTAATCATGACATTTATCCAACGATAATAGATTCAAAATCAAATACAATTTCATTTTTTGGTATAATAAATTATCAATATAGAGATCGTTATATATTGAATTTTAATTTACGAAGCGATGGTTCTAATCGTTTTGGTCAATATGAGCGTTATAAATTTCGTCCTGCTTGGTCTGCATCTTTCCGTTGGAATATTCATTCTGAAGGATTTATAGAAAAGTGGGCAGGTACTTTCTTAGATGAGTTAGCTTTTCGTATTTCTTATGGATTTCGTGGAACAGTACCCAATGCTTCTCCTTATATGATTATCAAAAATTATGGCCAGACCCATAGTGGGGTTTCTCCTGAATTTGTTTCAGAATTATCAGATTTTCCTAATGCTAACTTGAAGTGGGAAAGAACTAAAACATTGAATGTCGGTTTGAATTATTCTATTTTTGGTGGTCGAATTAGTGGAGCTCTAGATTATGCTTATTCAAAGAGTTTAGATTTGTTATTATCTCGTCCAGTATCTTTGGTGAATGGTAGAGCCAGTCAGCTTTATAATGGTGGTACGAAAGAAGACCATAGCCTTGAATGGAATATTTTGGCACAAGTGATAAAACATCCTAAGTTTAGATGGAATGTGAATTTTAATCTTTCAAGAGTAACGGAAAAAATAATCGAAGGTTTTGATGACAATATTACAGAAAATAGTATTAATGATTTTTTGAATGGAACAATTTATCGTAAAGGTTTTCCTGTAGATGGTTTTTATTCTTACCGTTTTAATGGTTTAAATTCAGATGGAGAACCGACATTTGTAAACTTTTCAGAATCTGTTCCATATAATTATGGATACGGGAATGATATTGTATTACAAGAATTAGAAAAAGCTTTAGTATATCAAGGTAACAGATTACCTAAGATTTATGGTGGGTTTGGGACAGAATTTAAATATGCAAATTTAACTCTTTCTGCAAGTTTTGCATATAAAGTGGGGCAGAAAGTACGTTTGTTGGAACTTTATCCGGGAGGAACGCAGAATATGCCTATGCCAGAAAGTAACATGTCAGCAGAGTTTGTCAATAGATGGAGACAACCTGGAGATGAACTTCATACTTCTATTCCTGCACTTTCTAATGAAGAATTGAGTAATAATAATTATCGTTCATTATATGCAAGTACTTATATTTTGCCTTGGCAATCAACTTTGTGGTGGGCTTATGATCAAAGTGATGTTCGTACAGTAAAAGGTAGCTATATCCGTTGGCAGAATTTGAGTTTGTATTATGATTTACCTAATAAAAAATTGAAACGACTAGGTGTTTCTAATGTTCGTATAGGTTTTCAAGCTCAGAATTTGTGTGTGTTTACTTTTGATAAAAAATTGAAGGGAATGGATCCAGAGCAGGTTAGATATGTCGGTTTACCTGTTTTGCCTTCTTATAACTTTAGCTTGAATTTTAGTTTTTAATTAATAAACATTTCGGTATATGAAATATTTGATATATGTTTTTTTTATTTTATCCTTATTTGGATGTAAAAATTTCCTGGATGAAGTATCCAATGATTTGCTTCGTCCTGCGAAAGTAGAACATTATGCATCTTTGATGCTAAATGAATGTACTTTGAAAGCACCTTATTTTGAAGGAGTTCATCATATGACTGATGATATAACAGAAGATGCTTTGGCAAGGACTAGGAATAAGGAAGGATTACAGACAATTTACACTTGGCGTAGAGAGATAGAGATAGATGAAAATGGTGAAACACAATCAGTAAATGAAGCTTGGGCAAATTTTTATCGAGTAATTGCAATTTTAAATGATATATTACTGGAAATAAAAGATGATGCCGGAACTCCGGAAGAAGTTGCTTATATAAAAGGTGAAGCTTATTTTTTAAGAGCCCATGCTTATTTTCATTTGGTGAATTTATATGCATTGCCATATGTCTCTGAAACAGCCAAAGGACAATTAGGCGTTCCTTTGAGATTAAATCATGCGGTTGAAGTTATTTATGACCGTGCAGATTTGCAATCTTGTTATAATCAGATAGAAAAAGACTTACTTAATGGTTGTGAAGAGTTTAAAAAAACAAATTTAGTCAAGTCTGTGTGGCATCCGAATTTAGCTGCATGTGAACTATTATTGTCACGTGTTAAATTATTTCAACATAAATGGGATGAGACTATAAATTATGCAAGTCAAGTTATAGAAGAAATTCCTTTAACTAGATTATCCAATAAAGAGCCTTTTGTAAAAGCGAGTAATCCTGAAATTATTTATTCTTTTGTGTATGAAAAAGGATGGTTGTCTATTCAAGGTATGCAATTTACAGGATATGGTATGAGTGCAAATTTGCTGGCTTGTTATGATCCAAACAATGACATACGTTATTCGGCTTGTTTTAAATTGCAGGGAGGAGCTCAAAAAACAGTAATATATAGTACAAAAATGGAAGAAACTTACTCTGAATTGGGAGCTTTCAATTTACGTGGAGCAGAGGCCTATTTAAACCGAGCAGAAGCTTATGTGATGACAAATAAGCTTGATGATGCAAAAGCAGATTTGAAAGCTTTGATAGCTAAACGATACTATAAACCTGATTTAGTTGTTTTACCTGATACACAGGAAGAATTATTGGAGTTTATATTTAATGAACGAAGACGTGAATTTGCTTGGGAAGACCATTATCGTTGGTATGATTTAAGAAGGATGTCAAATCGTCCTGAAATCAAACATATTTTTACTTATATCAATGATGAGGGATTGAAAGTTGGTCAAGTAGCTTATCGGTTATTAAAAAATGATGCAAATTATGTATTGCCGATACCTTTAGCAGAGAGGAATAATAATCCGTTAATTATCAATAATGAAAGATTAGAGAAAATAGCAGAGTATGTAAATTAGTTTATTATGAAAAGAGTAATTATATTAATTGGATTGTTATCTTGCCTTTTTATAGGGTGTGATAATGAAAAAAATTTAAAACCTTCTGGTTTGGATGTAGATCATTTGTATGATTCTTTAGATTTGTCTCGTCCTTTAGTTCGGGATTATTATGAAAATAATGGTGTATATATTTTGTATCGATTTGATGAAATAAGCGATTTAAAATATAATTTCCATGATGTATATTCTCGAAAATTTTGGGATGGATTGGTATTAACTAAAATTGCAAAGGAAACAACTTTGGATTCTGTTATGGGAATATTGGAAAATGATATTCTATCTTGTTTTAAATCAGAATTTAAAGTTAATGGAAAAACATATTATTCTGATTTTGTGAAAAAATATTTTCCGACTAAAGTTTTATTAGTTGAAAATCTTGTATCAGAATGGGGTGCAAGTGGTACAATACCAACAGAATCAGTGAATCGAGCAAGTACAAGTTTACAAGGAATTATACATGGGGCAATCAATGATAATGGAATAATAATGAATTTGAATGCAAAAGTAATGTGTTCATCAAATATTAATTTTCAAAAATATAGGAAAGATATTCTGTATTTTCTGATTTCTTTTATTATTGATAAATACAATTTATATAATCTGATTCCTGAGCGTTTCTTTGATTATTCTTCTGCATATTATGAAAAGGATATTGTTGATTTATTAGAAGAAGCAGGGGAAAATGTGGATCATGTAACGGGAGATACAATTAGACGTATAACCAAGAGTGATTTTGTAAAAAAATATGGTGTTATGGCTAATAGTATATATCCAACAACTTCTGATATGATTTCTGTAAAATGGGATGTTGCGAATAAAGAACGTGATTTAAGACTTTATTTAGACCAGTTATTGACACCAGAATTATTAAAAGGAGAAAAGCAAGCAACCTGGAAATTAACAGCAACGACTAAATGTAAGATGTGGTATGTTGGACATTTATTGTTGAATTTGGGAATAGATGTAAGTGTTTTAAATAATGATCCGGAGTTTTTAAATCTATTGAAATTGAAAGAAAGTGAACTTATTAACATTGAATGATATGACAAGATTTAATATTTTTTGTTTGTTGGGGTTGATATTATGTATTGGAGGTGCATGTGAAAATACACCGGAATTTCCTGCCCCTAAATTTGATTCATCTACGACTTTTAAATCTATTGTAAGACGTGATACAATTGATATTTTTAATTTAAAGTGTCAGATGGAAGTTCCTAATGGAATTGATTATATAGAGGTACTTGATGCTTATAATAATTATGAATTAATAGAGCGATTAGATCAACATAAAGGCAAGACTCTATTAGATTTCAGTTATCCTATAGATTTAACACTTTTTGAACGTGATACTTTATTAGGATATGTTGTGAGGGTTTATGATTTGGATAAAAGGACTTACAATAAGGCTTTTCAATTAGAAGTGAAAAAATTTTCCATACCTGAAATAACATTTTCTAATGGTGAAAATATTTCAGTAACACTACCCTTCGTTTCAGTTCAAGCGAAATTGACAACAGGGATGGTTCCTATTTATAGTATTATACTTAAATTGGATGGAAAGGAAAAAAATATAATAAAACCAGAAAGGGATACTTGTGATTATGATATATCAAATATGATATTGCGAGGACTAAATGAAATGCGTCCTTATAAATTAGAGATTATTCTAGAAGATGTGAAAGGAAGAAAGTGTGTGGCTATTCAAAATATTTATCGGATAGATAAAATTGAAAAACCTGTAAAAATTCTTCTTTCAGGGAATATGGAAGCTGAGATGTTATTGAAATATGATGAAGTTGAACATCTGGAAGCGGTAGATTTGGTTGGACAGTTCCGTATGAAATTTTTCTATAATGAAAATAAAGATAGAATTGTAAGAATAGAAGAAGTTGAGTACGGAAATTATACAGATTCTATAAATTATTATTTTGAATATAATGATTCTAAAATGTTAGTACAATCTAAAGAAAGTGATTATCATTCTTTGATAGCAGATGATATAAGATATATTGACAATTCAAGCAATCCGCGCATTAAACAGTTTATATCTGGTGCTGCTTTGATTGAAGAGATAGCTTATGAGGAAGGATTTTCTCAAGGAACATATATTTATGCAGAAGAATGGGATGCACCCTTGATGAATGTATATTCCAGCATACGTTTAAGAATGAAAGATTTTTCTCCAATAACTCTTCCAACTTATCTAGAATGTTTGCCTTATCCATTGATGAGGATGATGCGTTGGCCTCAATTATTCCATGATTTATTTTTGACTCAATATGTACATTCAAAAACAGTAAATTATTTGGACGATAGTCAAGTAAAGTATTATTATACGTATACGATGGATAAAAAAGGACGTTTATCAGAGTGGAGTAGAAGATATACCGATATCAATAGAATAGATTATTATAGATTTGTTTATTCAGATGAGTTAGATAAATAAGGTAGATTGTGTTATATTATAATTAATTTATGGAAAAATCAATAGTTAAAATAGAACATTTATCTCATCGTTATGCAGTACAATGGGCGATAAAGGATATTAATTTTGAAATTTATCAAAAAGGAATTTTGGGATTATTAGGTTCGAATGGTGCGGGGAAATCTACAACAATGAATATTATATGTGGAGCATTAAATCAAACAGAAGGCAATGTCTATATCAATGGAATAAATTTGCATGATGATCCTGTGGAAGCAAAGAAATTTATTGGTTTTTTACCTCAGTTTCCTCCATTGTATTCAGAATTAACTGTTGATGAATATTTAGTATATAGTGCACAATTGAGATTGATGCCTAAGAAAGATATTCGGAAAGCAGTAGATGTTGCTGAGGAAAAATGCAGTATTACCCATTTTAAGAATCGTTTGATAGGAAATCTTTCTGGAGGTTATAAGCAAAGAGTCGGTATTGCTCAAGCAATCGTACATAATCCTCGGCTTGTTGTTTTGGACGAACCAACGAATGGTTTGGATCCGTTACAGATAGTTGAAATACGTCATCTTATCAAGGAAATAGCTCAAGATAGATCAGTTTTGCTTTCAACACATATTTTATCAGAGGTGCAGGCTACGTGTGATTGGATTAAAATGATAGAGCATGGACGTCTTGTATTTTCAGGGACTATTGATGAATTTAATAATTATGTTGAACCTTCTTCTTTTTTGGTAACTTTTAAAGAATCGATTTCCTTAGATGCCTTGAAAGGCATCCAAGGTATTCGTGAGGTTGTTCGTGTTTCTGAATGTCAGTATCGAGCATATTTTTCTGGAATACCAGATATAACGACTCGTGTAATTGAGCAAAGTGTAGCAAAAGGATGGCAAATTATAGAGATTCAATTAGAAAGAGAATCTGTTGAAGATATTTTTAAACGTTTATCAAAAGGAGCATCTGAAAATAAGTAGATATGAAATTAATATTAAAGATATCGAAAATTGAACTTTGTAAATTGTTCAGTTCTCCTGTTGCTTGGTTTATATTGATTATTTTTTCAATACAGTTTGGAGTTCAATATTGTGAAATATTAATACGTCCAGTAAAAGATCAGGCATTGGGTGATCCATGGCAAAACTTGACATCAGAACTTTTTTGGGAAAGATTTTCTTATATACTGAACTACCTTTACTTTTATATTCCTTTATTAACAATGGGATTAATGAGTAAAGAATATGGAAGTGGATCAATAAAATTGTTATACTCTTCTCCTATAACGGATGTGCAAATAATATTCGGGAAGTACATAGCTATGATGATATTTGGTTTGTTTATGATAGGTGTGCTTCTACCATATGTTATATTTACAGCTTTTGTTGTTGAAAATACAGATTTATGGTATGTGTTTTCCAACTTATTAGGCATGTTTTTATTGATTTGTGCATATGCTTCTGTAGGACTCTTTATTTCAAGTTTGACATCTAATCAGGTAGTGTCGGCTATTGGAACATTAGTTGCTTTAACTTTTATCAATCTAATAGGTAGAGTAGGTGATGATATATCTGTAATACAAGATATGACTTATTGGTTATCTTTCTCAAACAAAACGCAAAGTTTTGTTGATGGAATTATTTCTACAGAGAATATTATTTATTTTCTTACAGTGGTAGGTCTTTTTGTAACTTTAACTCTTTGGGTTTTAAAAAGAAAGCGGAAAAAGGAAAAGAAAAGTTTATTATTTGTGAAATATACAGGTCTTTTACTTGTAGTATTATCGATAGG
This sequence comes from Oscillospiraceae bacterium, assembly GCA_020024475.1. GTDB lineage: Bacteria > Bacillota > Clostridia > Oscillospirales > Ruminococcaceae > RGIG3102. Next base: position 5,103 of record JAHHTS010000056.1, on the reverse strand, counting down.
ATATGGAGCATCACGTCCAATATTAACCTTTTATTGGGATACAACTTATAGTAAGAGTAATACTATTTCATCTATTACGCAGGATTTGCTTGAGAAATTAGATGGTAAATTGAGATTGGTTACCTATGTAAATATTTTAGGGAAATATTATGAATGGGGATTACCCGGTAATCATAAAATGAATTTTGAAGAATTTAGGAAATATATTCGATTTAAGCCGGATTTAAAAATGGAGTATGTGTATTATTATGACAGTACTCAAAATTCAATGTCTGAAGAATTATATCCTAATATGTCACCTAAAGAAGTGGCAACCAAAATTTGTAAAGCTAAACATTTGGATTTTGATCAAGTGCTGTCTTCAGAAGAACTTTATAAACATGTTGATTTGTCAAAAGAAAAAGAACAATTAGTCCGTCAATTTATATGGAAAGACAGTGTATCCGTTTTTTTGCGTTTATTTAATGATAGTCGTGTTAAGCCTCGTGAACAAGAGGTCGCTATTGCCTTAAAATCACTATCTGCTGGTCTTGTAAATGTAGGGTATGTTATTGGACATGGAGAGCATCAATTATATAGTATTGGTAGTGCTGGCTATTATCGTTTTTTTTGTTCTCCTTCCGAACGTGGTTCTTTGATTAATCAAGGTTATAATGTTTATGAGTTATTGCTTCAAGAGCACGAAATCCCAGTAAATACAGATATTATTGTTATTGCTGGTTCTAAAGAAAATTTTTTGCCAGAGGAGTTACAAAAAATAGAACGGTATATAGAAACAGGAGGGAATATATTAATATTGGGTGATAATGGAACTGCCGGTAGCTTAAATCCCGTTTTAAAAAATATAGGAGTGCAGTTATTGGACAAACCATTACAGCAAACTTATGATAATCAAGAGTCTGATTTAATTACAGCAAATTTGACTTTAAATGCAAAGCAGTTAAATGATGATTTTAATTGGATGTTTCAAACAGGGAGTCAAATGGTAGCACCTGGATGTGTCGGCCTTACTATTACGAATAAAGGTTTCAATTATTTGCCGATAATTAGAACCAACTCTAGTACGTATGTATTAGACGAAAAGGATGCTGGATTGTCTTATCCAATTCTTGTTGCTTTAGAACGTTCTTTTGGCAATTTTCAGCAGCGTATAGTTGTAAGTGGAGATGCTGATTGGCTTAGTAATGGTGAATTATGTCGTATCCGAGATGGCTTTTATAATGGCAATTTAGCATTGAAAAAAGCTATATTCAAGTGGTTGGGAAATGATCGTTACCCTATAAAATTAGTTTATACACATACTATTGATAATCATATTTCCTTAAAGCGGAGAGATATTTTTTGGGTGAAAATATTTGCATTAGGTGTTTATCCTTTGATTTTGTTAGTTGTTTTAGTAATTTATAGAAATAAAAGAAAACGGAAATAAAATATAGTAATGAAGACAATATTTCAAATTGCATATGCTGAAATACGTATGTTATTTTATTCTCCTGTAGCTTGGTTGTTGTTGTGTTTATTTGCTTTTCAAGCTAGTATGGCATTTAGTGATGCTTTAGGTAGAATTATAGAAATAAGAGAAACAGAAGTTGAATATTTGCCATTTCAAACGTATCGGCTAATGGTAAATGGTGTCTTTTCAATAATTGTTGAGAATTTGTTTTGGTATATACCTTTGTTGACAATGGGATTGATGAGTCGGGAATATAGTTCGGGTTCTATTAAATTGTTATATTCTTCTCCTCTCAGTTGTAATAAAATTATCTTTGGGAAATATATAGCCATGCTATTATTTGGAATCTTTTTATTGTTCATATTGATACTGCAAAGTGTTTGTGCTAATTTATGGATTAAAGACTTTGATGTCCTTTGGGTAATTTCGGGGATAGTAGGTATTTTTTTAGTGTATAGCACTTATGTTGCGATCGGTCTTTTTATGTCGAGTCTTACTTCTTATCAAATTGTAGCTGCAATAGGAACACTGGCAACACTTATCATTTTAAATGGATTACAAGGAGTAGGGCAAAATATTGATTTTATAAGGGAAATTACTTGGTGGTTCGCTTTAACTGGGCGTGGCGGTAATTTTATTCAAGGTTTGATAGGGTTAGAGGACATTATTTATTTCCTTACTGTGATCGGATTGTTTTTGACTTTGGCAATATTAAAACTTCGCTCGGAAAGGCGCAGTGATTCATTGTTTGTAAAAATAGGAGAATATATGCTTGTTGCAGGTGTAGTTCTTTCTATAAGTTATGTCTCATCACGCCCTTTTTTAATGAAGTATTGGGATGCAACTAATATGCAATTGAATACAATTCCTCCTAAAGTTCAAGATTTCATGAAAAGAATGGAGGGTGATTTGACCTTTACGTTATATGTTAATGTTTTGGATCGAAATTATGAATATGGAATGCCTGACAGAAGGATGAGAAATTATGGTTTGATAAAGCCTTTTCTTCGTTTTAAACCAGATACTAAATTGAAATATGTATATTATTATGATGAATGTGACCATATGCGTCATGATTTAGTTAAATCTGGACTTTCTTCTGAAGATATGATGTTGAAAATATGCCAAGAAGAGGATTATGATGAGCATATGTTTTTAGAACCAGAGCAGGTACATAAGGAAATTGATTTATCGAATGAGGGGAATCGGTTAGTTTATGTATTAGAAAGAGGGAATGGAGAGAGAAGTATTTTACGTTTTTTTGATGATAATAATTATGAGCCTTCAGAACGTGAAATTGCAGCTGCTTTAAAACGTTTGATAGATGGTTCTCCTAAAGTTTGTTTTTTGACAGGGCATGAGGAACGTTCTATAACTAAAATTGGTGATACTAATTATTATATGTTGGTCGTTAGAAATAGTAGAAATGCTTTGTCTAATCAAGGATTTAGTTTTGTTACGAAACAATTGCAGAATGTTGATTCTGATTTGGAGGATGTAGATATTTTAGTAATAGCAGATCCCCAAAAATTCTATTCTGATGAAGAGATTCAAGCTGTAAAGAAGTATATTAATGATGGAGGTAATTTGTTAGTAACAGGAGAACTTGTTAATCGGGATGTATTGAATCAATTGTTAGTGGAAGTAGGGGTTCAGTTTGATACTTGTTTTGTAAATCAATGTTCTTATACTGGAAATGCAGCAGAATTAGTATCAGGAAGAATAACACAAATTGCCGCTACAGAATTAGGAATAGGTCAGAGTATTTTAAAACAAAAAGGGCACATTGTTTTAAATGGTGGAGTCGGATTGAAATTGCAAGAGAATAAATTTGATTATATTCCAATTGTAAAGAGTTCTGATTCATATTCACTTCCATTAATAGTAGCTTTAAATCGTACGATTAATGGTAAGGAACAAAGAATTATAATATCTGGAGATGCTGATTTATTCAGTGCCGGAGAATTAAGGATGGAGCGGGAAGGAATAGATAATACAAATTTTGAATTCATGCAAAATGTTTTCTTTTATTTGGCTAATGGAGAATATCCTGTTGATACAACACGTCCAGAGCCGACAGATGATGTGTTGTATTTGAGCACAGATGCATTTAAATGGGTGAAATGGGGTTTTATGGTCGGAATTCCGTTGATATTAATTGCTTTTGCAAGTCTGTTATTATTAAAAAGGAAATATACATAAATTTGTATACATATATATGATATTACTATTGACTATTATATAATTATAAAATAATTACAGAGAATTTTTTACTCGGATTTTTGAGAGGATGAGTATTCTTATAAAACCATTAGCAATGTTATACTATATAATATTGCTAATGTGTAATCTTTTAACCTTTTATATTTTAGTATTATGAAAAAAAAATCATTGTTGACGTTTTTATTTTTATTAGGAATGCTAATAAGTTTTTGTCTATGCTGTACAGATGATGATGGAGGTGGTAGAGATGATTTAAAAGCTGAATTAACATCGAGTCCTACAAATTTAGAATTTACAGCCTTAGGAGGAGAGAAAAAAGTTGTGGTATCAACAAAATTAGATTCTTGGAATATTATTCCTGATGATGCTGCAAGTTGGTGTATTGTTACGAAGGGGGATGGTGAATTTATTGTAAATGTAGAAGAGTTTGCAGAGCGTAGAGATCGTAAAGCAACACTTAAAATTACTTCAGGTTGTGAAAGTTTAGATTTTATTGTAATACAAAAAGCTGTTTCTGCAGATTTAAACTTAGAAAAGACTGAAGTTTCAATAAATGGATTTGGGACTGCAGTAAAGATAAAGATAACCGGTAGTTCTGATGAATGGATTGCAACTAGCGAGGAATCCTGGATTCATCCAGAAAAAGATGGAGAAGATTTAGTAATTCGGGCTGCTTTATCTTCTTCAGATAGGACAGGTAAAGTACAGGTATTATTAAATGATGCTAAATCTGAAATCACTGTAAATCAGATCGGAACAGAAACAACTATTGGGAGTGTTGTTTTTGGAGAAGATAATGCAACTGCAATTGGAGTTATTGTTAATAAGGTTGATAGTACTAATTGTATCTATGTTGTTTCCTTAGAAGAAGAAGCATTGGAATTTACGCCAGAAGATAAGTTTTATATTTATACAGATTCTTTGAAAGTTAATGGACAAAAAGCAACAGCATGTTTTAAAGAGGATAAGGGCTATAAAGAAAAATTCCCTGTAATTGCCTATTGCGATCGAATTGAGGAACAAACAGGAATGAGAGGATGGTATATTCCAGCATATAAAGAACAAGAAATATGGCAAGCATTAAGCGATAATAAAAAAACGATTAATACAACTCTGAAGGCTTTAAATGCCGATATTCTGTTGCAAAGCGTTGAAAATATGGACCCTCAATATCAAAATTGCTGGACATCAACAACTAGATCTTATAAAGAGGATGGTTATGCAATGAGTGTGAGAACTAAAATAATGGGATTTTCTGAAGATAATATTCAATATGCATATTACAAACATGCAGCTCGTTGTTTTTTAAAAATTGAATATTTAACAGAATAAACAAATATTACAATTTTAAAAAGCGGTAATGATGTTATTTTAATAAAAAACCACCTACAATGTAGGTGGTTTTGTTGTGACCTCGGAGGGGCTCG
>JAHHTS010000055.1 GCA_020024475.1 Oscillospiraceae bacterium | reverse complement strand
TGTAGTTATTATCCTACATAAGGGGGCTTTTTGTCACTGTCCGTTTTTACTGGATCGGTTCAATAATTTTCTATCGCCTTTCTATGCTTTTTTAATTTTAGGTTAAAAAAATTTGGATGTTACAGTTTCTTTAATTGACTTTCTATATTAATCCAATTAAATTCATATTTATTCAAAATATTTCTTACATCTTTCATCTTTGAGTTATGCTGTATACTAGAATTGCTCCAAACCTTTTTTATTTCATCAATACACTTATCTAATTTTTCATTCGATAATTCCATTGATTCAATAATCCACAAATACATTTCTGGTCTTTTCATATTCATATAAACATTTTCTGGAGTTATATTATTTTTAGGTTTCAAATTTAATAAAATATCACTAGAATAACATTCTTCACATTTTCTAGGACATTTGGAACAATTGAACTTTGATCCATTATAATACCTACAAATAAAATGAGTTATAACATGATATTTTTGCGTACTAACTCCATCTTTCTTATCACATTTATCCCACCATCTATTATTCTTTTGACCGCAATCTTTTTCAAACTCTTCAGTTTTAGGAGTTTTTGTTTCTAATTTATTTAATTTATCAGCAATTTCTTTACAAGTTAAATTCGTCATATTCAATATCCCTCTAAAAATTAAATTTAGTCATCCCACTCAAATTTTACGTATCCGCAATGAAGACATTTAATATACTCATCTGGATTATTTCAATTTTTCCATGGGGCAGTATATCCTCCTCCACTTAATGACTGCCCACAATTTGAGCATATTCTACCATTGTCGTTTCTTCTTATATCAAAATAGCTAATCAACTTGCCATCTTCAAGGTATAAACATTTGCTACATGATAGACAATTAAACAAATATGTTGCATATGGTGCATCACCTCGAACCATACCACCATAACTAAGACATCTTGGAATTCCCATGACTTTTTGACAATCTTCACCACTTTCATAAACATTATCTGAGTTTACATAATTTACATAACCATATTCTATGCATATCCAAATACCACCATCAGCATTAAACCCATCTTGCTGGTTTAAAATAGAATGAAATCCATCACAATGACAAGCAATATTATCCCCACCAAAAGAAGATGAGCCTTTTAAAATATTTTCAAACAAACCCATAATTATATCCTCCAATATCAATTCCTCACTATTTTTGATTAAATTATATAAGACAAACTTACTACTATAAAAAATATAATAAGCTATCGTCATACTACAACCACATAATTTTTATTTAACTTAACCTTTTCTCTTTCCTTGATATGTTTTTCAATATTAAATACATTTTTCTTATCATAATCTTCGACTAACTTATAATTTTTATGTTTAGTAATATTAAATTTATCTGATAAGAATGGTCTTACTCCTCTTAATTGAAATATACACTTACTTCCATCCATAACAGTAATTTCATCTTGGCTCATTAATTCTTTGCCACAATGTCAAGTGATGAGTTTAAAAATGGGTAAAAAAACAACCCTCCTCAGTTAAGAGAAGGGCTATATGCTATCATGATTTAATTTGGATTTACAATAAAAAGATTGTCAGGTTCTATCCCATCTCTTGTATACAATATAGGCGTATTTGCTTCTTCTGGTGATTCAAGCATCATAACACCTTTTGCTTGGTCAAATGCTTTTTTTACAGAAAATCCAAATCCCAACGATGAGTAAAATTGAGCTGCAAATGTACAGGCTGCTTTATCACTTATAGAAGTAATCATACCAATAGCTGCATCCACATGGCTAATAACTTCCTGTGCCTGTTCATAGGAAAAGCATGCATTGAAGAACAACAAATGGATTTTGTCAGAAGAAGCCATAATTGTTTGCGTTATAGCTTCTTTTGTAACAAGTTTTGCCGAACCGTCTGTATTCTCTAAAACAAGTTCTCCTGTATCAGCCCCGTGTCCGCTAAAATGGACAACATCTGGGTTTATTTCATTGATTGCCTGCAAAATATCTAAAGGCCGAACTGCCCATCGAGTTTCAAAAGAAATTGAATCTCTGTGTTCAGATTTACGAATCATTTCCTGAATAGTTCGGGCTTCCTCATCCAAACGAAGTTGGGAAGTACCTTTCGGATTTGTTGCAAAAAACAATACTATTATTTTTTCTGGCACCGCTTTTAACTGCTCAATATCTTTTTTCATATTAAATTGCATTCTCTGTTGAACGGAAATTGCTTGATTGATTTCTTTTAGAGTCCTTTCATTTTCTTTTTGTCGTTTCTTATCCTCTTGCTCTTGCTTCTTCCGGATCTTATCCTCCTCAGCACGAACTTTCTTTTCCTCATTGGCAATTTCCGTTTCTTTTTGAGCAATCTTTTTATCTAAATCTGCGATTTTCTTATCAATAGAAGCAATTTCCTTTTCTGCTCTTTCAATTTCTGACATTTTTGACCGGATAATTGACTGTGAATTCGTCCGATTTATCGAACTATTTGCAGACACAATTTTCTGTTTCTGTTGTGCTTTCTTAGCACTTTCTTTTGCTCTATCATTGGATAGCTTAGAAAGCTCTATACGCTTACGAGAAACATTATTTCTGTATGTATCAATCATCGGCATAATATCTTATCATCTCCTCGAATTTTTGTATTTCATCATCTGTTTCAGCAGCCTCTCCCTATATAAGAGAAGAGCTATCATGCAGTTATTTGGTTGCTACCTGGATTTCCCCCACAAAATTATAAACAATCCTGACCTCCTGCACCTTCTGTCCATCCACTTTCTTGACTTCACCGACCAGAATTTTGCTAATCAGGCGGTTCAGCACTGTTTAATCCAACTCCTGAAGGGTAGCATACTGCCGAATCTCTCTAATAAAGGTGCGGACTTCACTTTTGATATTAATGGGAATTCTTAAAAATTTTATTTTGTCTATTAATGCTTTTATACTTATTGTATTAACTATATGGAGTATTTTATATCTGCTAGTTTATTTTGGATTACTTCTGTTTTATTTATATGGTATTGGATTGTCTGTCAATTTCAAAATATAGTCTGTTGATACATTATAAAATTTTGCAAGTTTAACAATTATATCTATAGGTATTGTTCTTTCATCTCGTTCATATTTTGAATATAGCGATTGGTCACACATAATAATATTTGCTACTTGTTTTTGTGTCCAATCGTGGTCTTCTCTTAAATCTTTTATTCTTGTTTTCATACTATCACCTAAAAATATTATATTGTAGGACAATATGTCATATTGATTTTTAGGACTATATGTCCTATTAAATAATAGAGGTGATACTATGTCAGATTATAAATCTATGTACTATATATTATTTAATCAAATAAGTAAAACTATTGAAGAGTTACAAGATATACAAAAACAAGTAGAACAAATGTATATTGAGTCAGAACTAATAAATTTAACCATAATTAATAAATATGATAAAAACGAGGAATAGCCCTCGTATATTATTACGGCTATTTGTGCATTATTTATGCTTTATAATATTATTAAGAACTTTCCAATGATATTGCGTTTAGTATAACTTATCGATTTTATATTTTTTCTTCAACTAATATATTTTCTTTAGTTATATACAATTGCAGTAAAACATTTATTATTTAAAGTATTGACAGAAATATAGGCTATATTTATGGTTACAATAAAACTGTTATATATTTAATTTACCGTGAATTTAACACCATTTTTCTTTTCAGAAAGTTTTTCTAGTGTAATATTATTTATTGTATGCACATCGGTTAATGCGTCTTGAAAGATGTTGGTTTTACCATCGAGATTGCCTTCTTGAATTGTAAGAATATTGCCATTAACCTATGTAACAATTCCTACACGATTGAGACTATTTCTAAAAAACACAGTTTAGTGTCATAATCTCTGATTTTATCCATTTATCAAGGTGATTGGCAATAAGCTCACCAACACAATCCCAGCTATCATCAGCTATCCAGTGGAATAACAATATATATCATAAAATCTTCCACACGCAAACTATATGCATTGACTGTATAATTTATTTTTGAGTATAGCTTTAGGTTTTCATATGCTTATATGTTGTAAAAGTTTAGCTCTCCGTCATTATTTTTACCACCCATACAAAGATCACTTGTAATTAAAATAACAATAAGAATTACTAATAAAATAGTTAATATTTATCTCATAAAAATTTAGCTATTTTTATTTTTTACTCCTCAATTACATTTGATTTATATTCTTGTGTCTCATCTATGAATGAAACAATAAGTTGTAATATTTTTATATCACACTTATTCAGTCTTTCCATAATTTGATCATCAATTAAAAATGCTATATTTTACATTTAATGAGTCCATGAGAAAAGAATCTACGTTTTTATCAAGTGCTATTCTAATCTACATCCTCATCTCAAGTGATGGATTATTAGTTCCATTTTCTATCGCACTTAGATAATTACTCGATCATTCACATATAGATGCATGATCATTTTTCGTTAATCATCTTAGTTTTCGTAATTTTTTAATACGACGTCCAACTTTAACAAAATCTATTTCTACATATATTTCAGTATAACCCGCTATATCTTGCATGTAATTACATCCATACATTTTCTTAGTGAATATATTTTAATGTATTAGTTATATATTTTGAAAAAAATCTTTAAAATTTTATCTAACAAATGGATTAATAATAAAGAAACCCACAAACGAAGTTTATATTCCGTCTGTGGGTCTATGTTATATTTAATAATATTTAGTATACTTTAAAAGGATTTTATTATCAATGAGATTCAAAAACATATGTGTTTACAAATACAAATTAAAGTTTTAATCGTTGAGCTACAGTCAACAACTTGATAAAGGAGTCTTTAACTTCTTTTACATTGGATTTTGCACCCCAGCTAATGCGTACAGAGTTCTCTATTCTTTCAACTGGCAAACCCATTGCCAGTAGAACATAACTTGGCTTATATGACCTAGAATTACATGCTGAACCATTTGAAATTCCACAATACTGTTTTGTTGAAATCATCAACGCTTCAGAAGAAACACCATTAAAACAAATATTTAGAGTATTCGGCACACAATATTCTGGATTACCGTTTATTTCATATTCAATATTTGTTGTTTCTAATTCATCCAATAATACTTTTTTTATAGCTTCACATTTTTCTAAATTTGCTTTGTATTCTAATAACGCAAATGAACAAGCAGAACCAAGTCCCGCAACCAAAGCTACCGGAATAGTTCCCGGGCGTATTCTGTGCTCTTGCTGTCCTCCGTACATTATTCCTTTTACCGGAGGGAGCTTATAACGTTTTTTTCTAAGAATCAAAGCACCAATTCCTTGTGGACCATTTATCTTATGCGCACTCATGGAAAGCATATCATATTTTATTTCTTTCAATTCATCCACTAATTTTCCAAAACTTTGCGTAGCATCTATATGAAAAAAAACTTCTTTATCTGCAAGATAATCTCCAATTTCTTTTACTGGTTGAATTATACCTGTCTCATTGTTAACATGCATTATGCTGACAATCAACATATCATCTCTAATAAGTTTTTTAACATCATCAAATAATATTCGACCATCAATTTGAGGATTTACATAGGATATCTCAAATCCGTTTTTTTCCATAGCCTTACATATTTCTAATATAGCTTTATGTTCTATAGATGAAGTAATAATATGTTTCCTATCAGTTTTGTCAGCATACTCTTTTAAACCTTGAATAGCGGTATTATTACTTTCTGTTGCACCACTAGTAAAAAACACCTCATCTTTATTTATATTAAGCAAGGCAGCTACATCACTTCTAGCTTTCTCAACGACTTTTCTTGCTTCATCTCCAAAAATATGAGTTCTGCTATCAGCGTTACCAGCGATATTTTTATACACTTTAATCATTTCTTCAAGAACACGTTCATCAATAGGTGTAGTCGAATTGTAGTCAAGATATACCATTACCAATTACACCTCCAGAACAAGATTGAGTAAATCATCTAAGTTTTTTATGAAATTAACTCAAAACCAGTTCTAACTGTACCTTGTATTCTATTTTCCGAATACTACACTTGAACTCGATTTCTTGATACACCAAATTTTTCTGCTATTTGACTTATAGATAAATATTACATTTTATAAAGTATATGTGATCTATACATTTATTTCAAATAAAATATGCTATCTTAGTGTTTTATAAATCTACTGTCTTAATAAGCAATTCTAAAATAATCCAAGTACGCCTTATATTTATCCTGTGCTGTCAAACAGGTATCTGTCAGGTATCCCTTCTCATTGTTCCATTCTTTCAATCCACGATAATAGAACATCTTCAGATTATCCTCGATAATGAACGGAACGATATTGTATTTCAGACATTCCTTAAACATAATCAATATGCCAACACGACCATTACCGTCCTGGAACGGATGAATATGTTCAAACTTTACATGGAAGTCCAGAGTATTCTCGAAAATTTTTTCTTCTTTTCCGTTGTACTCTGTCAGCAGAGCTTTCATTTTATCGGCAACTTATTCCGGAAGTGCGGTATCCATACCACCAGCTTCATTGGGCATCTTTTTATAGTCACCCACAGCGAACCAATCTTTTCTGGAATCACTAGTACCATTTTTCAGGATCAGATGAAGTTCCTTGATAAACTTTTCTGTCAGTGTCGCTTTTGCATTATCAATAATCATATCAGTACAACTGAAGTGATTTGCTGTTTCAATCACGTCGTCCACATTCAGCACTTCTTTTTCTACACCAATAGTGTTGGTTTCAAAGATATATCTGGTCTGATCGTGAGTCAGGTGACTTCCTTCGATATGATTGGAGTTATATGTTAAATCAATCTGCGTCTTATGGTAAATACCACCGGAATATTTGCTGACCTTCTGCTCTTGCATAATATCAAGCAATGTAATCGGCTGTTCTTTCTTCTTGTTGGAGCGCTCCGGTTTTTCCGCATTTTCAGGAATGTTCCAAATCTTGCCGGCAAGAAATGCTCCGTTTACTCGTCCTTGAGCACAGTAATTTCTAACACTACGTTCAGATACATTCCATTTTTTGGCTATTTCAGTAACTGAAAGGTATCGCATCTGCTCTCCTCTGTTATCAATCAAAATTTACACTTTACTATGTTATAGTATACTACATTATCGGCAAAATATCAAATATTTATCCGTGTATTCCTTTTTTATTTTTGCCGTTTTTGTATCCTTTGCTTTTGAAATATCACAAGAAAATATATAATAGTTTGATTTAAGAATTATATTTTTATATATAATTATGTGATTTTTTCATTTCAAAATTCCAAACTGCCCTTATAAATTAAAAATCCGTTTTACAAGGTATATTTTTTCTCTTTTTCACCAAATTTTTTCAAAGTAAAACCTCATTTTTAATATTTACCGGCAATTTTGCCGATAAAGAAACCAGCCCATTTCCGAGCTGGTTTCAATTAACATTATGTGTAAAGGTCAAGCATCTTTGTAACACTTTGTTGGATAAATATCTAACTGTAACGAACTTACATAGGTGTTAAATAATTATCGTATGAGTGAAGTCGAACATAATTGTACTAATTGAAATATTTCATTATATAAATGTAATTCTTTATTCATGTATCTATGAATTGTAGTATTACTAATATCATAGACATATTTTATAAGTTTAAAAATCTTTGATATGCGATTACGGTATTTCGTCTTTGCATTTTTTTAATTGTAGTAACCATTAGGGCTAATGCCGAACTGACGGCATAACCATCTTAAACCAAATATATTTTTATTATTATCGATGAATCGATACACCACTAATCGATTTCCTTCGCGAAGAATGCCGCTACTTTTTTAAGAATACAATTTCTTTTTCTTTTTCATTAAGAAGTTGATGTAATCTTCTTATTTCCATATCTTCATTTGATTCCGATGTTGTGTTTGTGGTATAAAGGCATTCTTCCCTGTACTGGCTACCCCATTGGCTCAATGTACTTTTGCCAATATTGTAATCAACATAAATCTAAATAGTTGATTTATCACCCACCATATAGACTTTTACTACTTCTTTTTTGAAGTCTTTCACTGTAACATACTGACATAATTATATCCTACTTAATTTGAATCATATTATACTATATTATTCGAACAAGGTGTTACAAATTTAGTTTATCACTACAGATTGTAGTGGAAACAATGTGGTCAGAGCATTTGAGTGTTCGTGATACAATGCGCAGATTTGTCATCAATGACCACGGAATCATTAAACACTGGGAGCACATTTACTTGGAAGAAGGTCCGGAAGGACTAGCTGTTGAGCGGCGTGGCAGCGTGAGCACAGGCCGTCCCCGCAAGCTTTCCAAAGAGGTAGAAGAAGATATGATTGCAGAAAATCAGAGGCTTCGTGCAAAGGTAGTTACGGCTCTATCTCCATATTACAGAAGAACTGCGCAACCGCAAGATTCACCTGAACCATAAGACAGTCCAGCGTTTAATGAAGCAGCTGGGCTTGATATGCCATGTTCGTATGAAGAAATATCGTTCTTATAAAGGGGAAGTTGGCAAGATTGCTCCGAATCTCTTGCAGCGTAATTTTCATTCTGATAAGTCAAACCAAAAGTGTGTCACGGATGTAACGGAATTCAGTCTGTTTGGAAAGAAACTATATCTTTCACCGAATCTTAATTTGTGCAGCAGCGATTTGGTGAGCTATACCATCTCTGAACGGCCTGTCCTGAATATGGTAACCTCTATGCTGAACAAGGCATTTGAGACCATTCCAGATGGTTCAGACCTGATCCTACACTCGGATCAAGGATGGCAGTACCAGCACAAACAATATCAACAAATGCTCAAAGACAAGGGAATTCGGCAGAGCATGAGCCACAAGGGAAACTGTCTGGACAATGCTGTGTTTGAGAATTTTTTCGGTCTACTGAAAAGTGAGCTGCTCTACCTGAAAGAATTTGAGTCCTTGGAACATTTCAAAGCAGAGCCGATCGAGTATCCGGATTATTACAACAAACCAATCAAGGCAAAGTTAAAGGGTCTGCCGACTACTTTGCACAGACAACAAGCCCTTTCGGTAGCTTGAACAGTTTTTAATTAAAATATTGTCTAACTTTTTGGGGTAACTTCATTAACCTATGATTTATTTTTTTCTGCTCTTTTATCTTATCTTGCTTAATTAAAATCTTTTCTATATTTCTTAATTATTGTAGCTGATTCTCATAACTTTCTTTTTTCATTCGTGGTTCTCCTTTCAAATTTTTATCAAATAAAAAAGCGACTAAGATTTACTCTTGGTCGCAAAATATTTCAATTTATATCTTATTTTTTTGTTACTGAAAAAGTTACAGGATCAAAATTATAATCATTTAATAGCTCTGTTGCAGTTATTATTTTTATTTCTCCTCTTCTAGTATTTTTATCAAAGTTATAAACTCTATATATTACTGCACCATCATTTTTGTATTGTTCAAAGAAGTTTTTTTCATTTCTACTCATATAAAATACACTGTCTGCTGAAGCTGATGTTGTTTTTACCTCTATTCTTAAAATATTACCATTTTCATCTATAGAACTAATATCATAACCTAAACCATCACCTTGCAACTTACTTAAATGTTGTACCCTATCAACATCACTTTTGCTAAAACTTGCAACTTTATCCCTCTCATATTGATAAACAAATTCTTCTCCCATATTTCCTATTTCTTGATTATCCTCATATTTCTTTGCCCAGTCAACATCTCTACCCGTAAAATTAGTCGTTCTCTTTTTTCTTTCTTTAATTTCAGCTTCAGAAATAGGCGATAAGTTTTTGTTCGCAATTCCTGTTACAGCAGTAAACACTGCAGGTCTATAGTTTTTATCAACAATAAACCCCTCTTCATACTCCCTAATTTGCTCTGTTTGATGTGCAACAATATTGCCTATTCTCTGAATTATTAATATTTCATTTCGTGTTTGCGACATTACTTTATCTTCATCATCAAAAACTAGCACCTCATCTATTTTTTGCTTAACTTCTGATGTAGTTAATTGTCCATATCTATCTAGTAGTGGCTTTATCGCTCTTCTTATTTCGGCTTCTGAATGCATAATTTATTCCTCTAATTTGTAATTTGTTATAAGCAAATGCTTCGCTTCTTTTTCATTTCTATTTTGGAAACTAACAAGATACTTTTTGTCAAAACTTTTAATGTTAAAATCCTTGTAGAGTTCATAAATAAAATCAGTATTTTTAATTATCAACATAAAATTTGCTTTAGTTTGCTTACAAAATTCTGATAACCTTTTATGGTCTGTATTGTCAAAAACATTATTTGCGTATGTTGAAAAAGTTGTGTCATATGGTGGATCTAGAAAGATAAAATCATCTTTCTTTACAGGATTTTCATTAAAGAAATCTTCAAAATCAAGAGAAAAAATTTGAGTGTTGTTTAGCATTTTTAACATTTCAGCACTCTCCATATATTCTATTTTTTTCTCTAAAGACTTTCTGTTGTAGCTAATTCCTCCATAGGGAACATTAAATCCTCCATTTTGATTATATCTAAACATAGATGAATAACAATATTCTCTTATAAAATAAAATATAGCACTTCTAAAATTTTTATCAATCTTTAGTTTTTCTGAGTTATTATATAAAAATCTAAAATGAGTATATAGTCCACTTTTAAAAGCAGTTTCTATGTTTTCTTTTACATCATCACTTGGTAGAGTTCCTCTTTCCTTTTCAATTACTTTCATTCTTTTTAGTTTTCTAGATACACTACTATCAAGTTCTTTTAGAATTCTTTTTCCATCAACTATAAATTGTTCATTTAGTATTCCGTTAAATTCTTCAGATTTTGTTAATATGAAATTTTCTATATAACTCGAAAGTTCTTTATCTGATATATCATCACTTTTGTATTTGTTGTATAGACAAGTTAGTTCATCTATATATTTTTCAGTTATATTTTCAAGTATTTTCCAGCACTTATCTATTTCTTTGATGGCATAAAAGAAAGTTTCATTATTTTCTTTAATACATAGATATAGCTCCATTAACTCTTCTGATTTATCGTTAATATAATATTTCTTATAATATTCCAGTCCAAAGTAGACCGCTCCTCCTCCTACAAATGGCTCATAATAATTATTTATTTTTTTGGGTATATTTTCTAATATTATTTTAAGCTCATCGGTCTTTCCACCGGGCCATTTTATAAATGGTTTCATTTAGACCTCCTTAGTAATCTCAACCACATCTTCAATTTTACAATCCATCGCTAAGCAGATTTTTTCTATTGAGTCGAGGTTTACATAAGCATTTTTGCTCATTCTTGACACTATATTGCTTGTTATATTTGCAACCTTTTTCAAATCTTCTTTATTCATTTCTTTTTCAACTAACAAATGCCATAAAGGTTTATAACTGATAGCCATTTTATTATCTCCTTGTCTTATTAAACATTGTTTTAAATTATAACATAAATTATTGTAAAAGTCACCTACAATAATTTAATACTTGTGTTTGCGTTAGTATTTTTTGAGATAGTCCTATTTTCAATGCATTTTGTCTTACCACTCCAAACTGTTCAATATCAGCCGGACGCCATGGTACATCTAAATCATGCACGGCAATGAGTTTATTTTTAACATTTGTACCTGCACCCATTTTTGTGTAGAGCCCATCAATATACGAATTTCACCTTTTCTTACTTTTGAAAAGAGTTCATCCTTTTGCTTATCTGTATTTGCTTCATGAATAAAGGCTATTTTTTCTTTTGGTATTCCTAAATCAACTAGTTTATCTCGAATATCATCATAAATATTGAAACTTCCATCGCCTTTTGGAGTAGACATATCTGAGAATAATAACCGTGTTGATTTATCCTCTTTTGTCTTATCCCATATTGCAAAGATATTTTTAACGCAAACATTAACTTTTAAATTTTCATCATCAGGTAATAATGAATTGATTAAACGCTGATCTAAAGCCAGTTTCTTTCCATCATTCGTAATCTTAAGCATGTTATCTTCTTCTGGTTCTACTTGTCTATTTCGAACTTTGTCTGCTCTTTATGATAAACTCTTTAAGATTTATTTTGCTCATCACTAGGCATTGTCTTAATGACCTCATAATGTGCTTCTGGAACAGGTAAATTTAACATATCTGCTGTTTGAATATCAGTAACTTATTTAAATAAACTCATTAATTCAGGTAAATTATAGAGCTTAGAAAACCTTATCTTAACCCTATATCCAGTTCCTTCTGGATTGAATTTGTCAAGATGATTTCGGTAACTTTTCTAAATTCGATGAGTTGTCCACCGAAAAATCGCCTAACACTTCATGCCTGCATATCTCTTAAAACACTGTGTTTAAAGGATTTTTTGCACTTTCTGATTGTTTTACATTCACGATAAAAGTTGTATTACCTATTCGTGTTGCATAAGAAAAATCATTTTTTGTCATATAGTCTGCTCCTCCTTTATAAAATTTGATTGCTAGTCATTCAATTTAGAACACCCAACAATCACCATTTCAACATATCAAGAAGTCATAAAGTTGCAAGTATAATCGAAGTGGATAAAAAGGGATTTCCTTTTATTTTTTAGGTATAAGAAAAGCAGGAAGTCCGTTTATGGCTTTCCTGCTCAGTTATGCTACTGTAAAAGTAACTATTATTCAGTTGTTAATAAGTGCTACAAAATGGAATTTGTTATTCCTCATCATGCGGGATTTTTTTGATATCACTAACCCCTAATAATGCAAATATTAAGGATACAACAAAAATAGATATATTTTCTGCTGAAATAGTTGGCATACAATAATCTGTAACTCTCAATCCCCAAAAAGTTGCGAATGTGTCTAAGATTAAATAGAGTGTTATTGCTGTAGGCATTGATACTTTGCCTAAAGATAATAAAGCCTTTGGAAATGCACCTGCAATCAATCCTAATGGATAAGAGATAATTGTTGCGATAATAAAAAACAAAATAATACTTCCAATAGAACGCTATTCAAACCCAAACACTTTCATTATTGCACCACTTATTAAAGCTAAAATAGATAATACGATAATAAGCAAAACTCCACATACTAAAAGTGTTATTATCTTTTCTTTATATTTTTCAAAAAAATCTTTCAATATTTTCACGCTCCACAACTTCAAATTTGTTAATCTCATTCTACCATATTTCGCCTGTATTTTATATCCCCGTGTGACAAGGACAATCAGTTTTTATCTGACTGCCTTCATCGTTATTAAAAACTTTATCTTTCCATACCACGCTTATTTTTACGAACCTTAATACGCTCTTGTCTTGCTTTTTCCTTTGCTTATTTTTCGACTTGTTTTTATGCTTCATTAAAAGAAAAAAGCTGCTTCACTTTTTCTATAAAAAGTTTAGCAACTTCGTGGAAATGCTCCAACGCTTGAAGAAATGGTCTGCACTTTTCTTTCAGTTCGTTGTATCTGTTTTTCATTGTTTCCAAAGCAGGCGCACTGTCATAATATCGCTCTCGATAGTATTGAACATTATCCTGCAACTTTCTGATTTTCCCTCATCTTGTAACTCCCTCTTTGGCAAGGGCAGCCAGCTTTGAATAATCATCTTTAGACATTGTGTGCAGGCTTGTACTTTATCTGTTCGTTCTGTATTTGCTCTTGAATCTCCGATAATCGTTCCTTATCTTTTGCTATCTGATACTGTATCAAAACCACTAGTGAAACTAGTGGTTTGCACAAGCCCTAGAAGGGCATATTACTAGTTGCCTCTCAAGAGGCATTGAAGAAGTTTACCGACCGGCCGCCGCTAAAGCGTCCTGTTTTTATGCCTTAGAATTCTTGCTACCCGTAAACGGGTAGATATACTCTTTCATGGTAATATGGTCATTGGCGATATCTTCTTGCAACTGATTCTGGATATACTTTTCAATTGCTT
>JAHHTS010000054.1 GCA_020024475.1 Oscillospiraceae bacterium | reverse complement strand
ATCTGGCTGCAGCGATATGCCTTGTTATGGCTGTTTACTTTGTATTTATGAAATAAAACAAAGAAAAACTGATTTTATTCAACACATTTCTATAAAATTAAAATCAACGAGATATTAATAATACCTCGTTGATATACTCGCTTAACTAAATTTTTTATAATAATCAACCCAAAACTACGTAAGCTTCTGGTAAAGTACGTATTGCAAAATACAAAAAATTAGTCCCGACTCGGAGGCGAATCAGAACGAATCGTGCCGAGTCGGGACTAATAGCATCAAATTATATCAATTCGGAACAGATTTGTTAAGATTTAGCCCAGTCCCGTGGAAGAAGCTCTGTCATATCCTTTTTATCCCTTTCATAATACGGTATTTTCCTCAGTACGTCCTCCATCCATACTCTGGGGTTAACTCCGGCAGACTTGCAGGTCCCGATAAGAGAATATACAATGGCCGCTCTGTATGCCGATGCGTCGTTGCCACAGAATAGATAATTTTTCCTTCCCAAAGCCAAAGGCCTTATCGCATTCTCAATGAGATTGTTGTCTATGTTCACCCTTCCGTCATTTATATATCAGGAGAGTCTGGGAAGAAGTGAGAAGGTGTATTCTATAGCTTTCCCGGTGCGGCTCTTAGGTAGCACCTTAAGGTATGCATCCTGCATCCACTTTTCAAATTCCAGTATCACAGGGTAAGACTCCCGGATACGTTTTTCCTTGCGTTCTTCTATCGAAAGCTCGGCTTTGTCAGCCTCAGATTCGACTTTGTACAGTTTCCCTATATGGTATAATGCCTGTGTAGCCAGTGCCCTGTTCTCGTCCAGTGCTTCCGTGAACTTTCTCCTTGCATGGGCCCGACAGCCGAACAGCATGATGCCTTTCATCCGTTCGAACTGTTCGTAGGCATCATAGCCGTCGCACTGCGCAAGCCCGACATAATTGCCGAGGAGTTCACGGGCAACCTTCCCGCTACGGCTGCCACGGTCATAATGGAACACGACGTCTCCGGTGATACCGTCACGCAGGCACCACTCATAACCTTTTCTCGTCTTGTGCTTTTCGTTGTCTATAACAGGTATCACGCTCTCGTCTACCTATATATATTCACTCGAGAGTATCTGCTTCTTGAGGAGGTTATAGAGAATCTTCAGCTTTTCCACTGCCGCCTCATACCATCCACCCATGGTCGAGTCACTGATGGTTATGCTGGACTCATGGTACTGCTGTATGAGGCGGTAGAAAGGCAGATGATACATGAACTTGCCGATGATAATGTCAGTCAGTACGGACGAACCTGCCATACATTTGCCCACAGGTACCAAAGGAAGCGGACTGATAAGGATATGTCTCTCTTCGGGATGCTTTTCCTTGAGTTCTGATTTTCTTATTACCTTGTGGCGGATGGTCTTTACTATATAGACTTTTTCCGGGATACGTTCCAGGCGCAGAGTCTCTTCTGTTCCGATTTCAACGAAATCGTCTTTCAGTCCACCGTCTTCTGTGGTAGTACCTTCAGGGTAAAGATTGATTTCCTCTACAGGCAGCAGGGAGGTATCAAGAGGCTTACGGACAGGTTTCTCCCTGACCTTTATGGTCCTTGTCATCTCTTCTTCTGCCTTGCGTACTTCCTCTTCAAGTTCAGCCTTCTCATCAGAAGACATTTCCTGCTGTGTAAACAGCGACAACTGGTTGGGATCAAGAGGAAGGTTCTTCTCACTCATACAGCCAAAGACTTTTTTCCGGAACCAGTACAGGGATTGTTCCAGTGAAGCAACCCTGCTGATAAGCGCCGCCTTATCCTGACGGAGCTTATCAATTTCTTCCAATAAGGCTTTTTCCTGTTCTTCTGTAAGCATCTGCATCTCATTGTTTTACAATGAAATATACTAAAAACCAATGACATACAAAAGCAAATAGAGTAAAAAAACGGCACTATTTTCGAAGTTTCTGCAGGTTTTCAAGTCTCGTGCGACGGGAGTCGCGGGCTTCCATGATACCCTCCACAATCATGACAAGTTCCCGCCATTCTATATTTGCACAGACCTCATTATCGTTGGCAGAATCAGGATTGCCTAAGGTACCGGCTTCCAGAAGTTTGGAATACAGCACCATGCCGCCAGGCTCCCAATGCAGGAGCTTTATGCGGTCACGGGCTCGGTTTATGAAGATATACACGTTGCCGTTGCAGGGGTCCTGCCCCATGGCGTCGGTGATGATACCGCTGAGAGTATGGAAACTTTTGCGCATATCAGTCGGGCGGTTATACAACAGATAGCGCATACTGTCATTAAGGCTGAACATGGCTGCAGACATGGATGATTGAAAACAGTTCCTTTTCATTTAGCTCACCGCAAATACGTATGGCACTACCGGCCGGTGTACGTATTTCTATCTCTTTCAATCCGCTTGACGCGGCCGGTGTACTTTTCTGTTTCCGTCCGGTTGTTCCAGCAAATGAAGGAACCGGAACAAAAGATCCGCTGTGCGGAAGCTCGATAAACTCACCTTGAGCCCTTTTACCCGATGATTGTTCCGCGGCATAACGGGATTTGCTGTCATAAAACCGCCATACAGGGATATGGAGTTCCTCCAGTCTTGACTTATAGGTCACTTTGTGCCCTTTGCAGTAGTTCATTATCTCTGCTACTTCTTCTCGTGTCATCATAACTTTGCTTTGGGGACGTAAAGTTAATGACGGAAGTTGGAGGGAAAAATACGTGGTTTACCGAATGCTTACAAAACTACTTCTTAAGTTCCTTTCTAAAAGTTCTATTATGGTTATAATTCTTCAAATAATCATCAACAAAAGAAGCAACCAACACTTTATCTTTCCCAGAATCAATTAATCGAGTCAAAAAATTATACAATACGATATCACGAACCGCACCCTTATAAAATTTTGCCAAAAAATAATATTCCGATTCAATATCAATTACACTACGAATTTCTTTCCCCGAGATATAATCTTCATATTTCAACATAAAATCGGCATATTCGATTAACCAATTTATATAAGACATACTTCTAAGAGAAAATTTATCTTCTTTTATTTGATACCCATCCATCACCGTCCAAAATCCTCTCGGTTCAACATCTTTAAAATTTTGATGCCTAATCGCTGCAGCCATAAATGGAAAATCAACTAAATTGGACATGTATATTCCTTCCATTTCTGCATATATATAATTATATGCTTCCAGATTAACTTGAAAACGTATAGCCTCTAAAAGTTCTTTTTCTTTTTTCCAATTTCTCAAAGTTGCTTCATGATAATCATTCGTTGTAACTTTAGTCATTACCGCAGCTAACGGATTTAATCTATACCGGTCCTTCAAACGTATCAAAGAACCATCACTAATAGCAGAATTCAAAACTACTGCTGCAGGAATCCCTTTAAATTTTGCATGTTCATACACCCGACCTTGATATGTAATATCAACTTCAATATCATCACCCGGGCAGATAACCATCCACACCCAAGAATTAATTTTCAACAAACTAGGTTCTTTTAATTCAACAATATAATCTATCATCTTATTTTTCTCATATGGGAATGTCATATTATTAGTAACATCATTGACAAATTCAAAATCCACAAAATCTCCATCATAACCACTAATTTCAACTCCAACTCTAGCTATTTTCTGAGCTTTTAAATTTATATTTAAAACACTCAGAAACAATATCATCAATACAATCTTCATATTTCTACATCAATTTAATATCCTCATTCATTGCTATCTTAACATTCCGGATTTAGAAAAAATAATATCCTGAATCTCATCAAAATCTGAATAAACAGAAACCTTATCAACATCTCCACCAATACTTAAAAAAAGTTCATGAATTCCTCCTCTTCCATCACTTCCTTTTACAACAAGAGCAAGTCTATTATTAGCATCTATTGTTCCATATCCTTCATCATACCAACGGTCACATCTAAATTTTAATTTTGTTATTAAACCATTTACCTTATAAAGATATATCTCTTCTCCACTAGCAATATTATATAAATAAAGTTTATTACCCCGAGTATAGAATATTTGATCCTTAAAAGCAATCGAGGTTGCCACTTGAGAATCTTCATCCAAATGCATTTTAGGAGCAGAAGTTTTAGTAGTCTCTATAAAAATATCACCCCAACCATCATAACCAATCTGATAAATATTATAATTTCCATTATCGTCTCTAGCAATAACCAATATCCCTTTCTCAGAGATACTACTATTTCCTTGTACCATAAAAAGTACATCTTGCTTCTTCCATTCATCTTCTTTAAAAACCCCTTCATCAAATAAAGTTAATTTAGCTCGTCCTTTATCATCAGGATGAATTTCAGAATCAGATCTGATAAGCCTATTTTGAAGAATATAATAATACATAAACTGCCGATTCACTTTATCCCATATAGTTACATAACCACTTTTAGTCATAAACATTTTATCTGCTACATAATTTTGAGTAAAATTATCAGTTTTAACTTTAAATAGCCATCCACAACCTCTTGTCCAATACAACTGCCCATCTTCATCCATCAACATGCCAGCATCTTCTTCATTAGAAACACCATAAACCAAACGAGGACGCGGTAAAGCCTCTTTAGGCATCAACAATTCAAACTTCTTAAAAACAACCATATCAAAAGGATGCATATAAGATAAGCTATCTCTCTCTATAACAAACAAATGTTCGACTGCAGGAGCACGTCCATCATGTGGTATATACAACAACGCATTCGCATTCAAAAAACGTCTTCTATTCCAAATTTCCTTATAAACATCTCCAATAATATTTATATTCTCATCTTCCTTATTAATACCTTCCACAACTCCTAATTTACGATCACCGAAATTTCCATGTAATACAAACCAACTATTAACAAATGGAATAATTGTACTCATTTCCAGATTCCTATAATATTCTATCCCCGTTGTATGATCTATTGCCCGAAACAAAGGGGAATAGCTCGTTTTTTCTTTAGGGGGAAACTTCAGTGTCAACTCCTTTGCAAATACAGTATCATACACAACCTCATCCTCTATCTCCCTTGAAAATATCCATTGGTATTCAATATTTTCATCATGTTCTTCCATAGATTGGCACACAACAGGAGAATAAGTCACAACAAGAGTATCCAATGAAGGCTGACGATATTTATAACTAAAAATTTCTGATTCTTCTGTTGGTTTAGGAAGAAAATAAATCGAATCTAAATTATTGACTTCACAATAATCATAATTACCTTTATCTTCATAACATCCACTCAAAATAAAGGTTATCATTACAATATATAAAATTATATTTTTCATTTTTTTAATACTTTATATTATTCTAAATCAAGGAAACAAAAAAGGAAGAGGTGAATCCGGATGGCTACTATTATATTGCTCATAAGCCTCCTTTAATTGAGGCATAAAACCTTCCCAATCTGTTCCACTATTATAGTTATCTTCCCCCATAACCCCTATTACAAATTCTTTCTTCGCCTCTGAATATTCTCCTAAATAACTTCCAGCATTATTCCACCAATCCCACCAAAGTGGTTTTGTATAAACCGGGAATGTAAAATCTTTAGGCGTATCAGGATGCAAACGATTGTACTTTTCTAATTCCTCACGTAAAAAAGGATTATATTTTTCCCAATCTAAATAAGGAGTAAATTTCTGATGAAGTAAAGTCACGAAAAAAGCATATTTTTCTTCAGAATATTCACCCAAAGCATCCTCCCCTTCTGACCAATTGTCAGGACATTCATAACTGTCTGATACCATGATCTGAAAAGTACATTGTTCTTCAGCTCCCAATACAAACAAAGAATTCTCACCCCTCAAGTCAAAAGTTATACCTACTGCATATTTTCCTCTCTTCTCGGGACGAAGTAAAACCACCTGAATAGTATCTTGTAATTGCCCTGCACGAAATATATATGTTGGCATAAATTCGACCGGAGCCTTAGGTAGGCTATCAAAAGACAAAACAGAAACAGACTTTAAATTAAAAGGACGATCCATTTCAGATGTATATCCCATTAAAACCAAATTCAACGAAATTGTATCTCTAGTTATTGAATCACCAAGATAATACTCCTGCAAAATTCCATACTCATCCCGATTTAAAACAAACTGATTTGCAAAATCATATTCTAACCTCATTTCATCTTTTAAAGGATTATAGTCAAATTGAATACTATCCTTATGTTGATCAAAGATTACAATATCTTCCTTATCACAAGCAAAAAGAAAAAAAAGGCATAGCACGATATAAATATTCTTTTTCATAATATTATCTTTCTAGATTTAAATAATTATTGAATCCCAACACTTCCAAATTCGACTTCATCATCAGGAAGTGGGAATGTATAATATAACATCTCACTAACAGGACAACGATAAAAAGTTTTATAATTATGCCGTTTAAGAAAATAAAAGAATTGCCCTTCTGCAAAAAATTCTTTCTGATATTCTTTCATAAGTGCTTCTTGTCTCTCATCTTCTGTGAAATCCTCATTATAAACTAAATCATAAATCCTCGAAATACCTCTAGCATTACGTATCTTATTAAGATAATCTACGCTTTCTTCAAGAGAAACAGATTCAGCTAAAATATAGTACATCTCAGCCAAACGAATCAATGGTATATTTTCATCCAAATGCACATCTTCTCCCAAATATTTTCTACACATATTTTGATTATCTCCATGTATAAAACCATACCCATTTTTATAACGAATATCATTTATACCACATGTCATTATTTCAAATACAGTCTGAAGATTATCATCAGATATCCATAATTCATTATTGAAAGGGAAATTAGGCTCCCAATATGAATTTAATTTCTCTTTCATATTATACATAGAAAGTCCAAAAAGAGTTTCCCCATGAAAAGCTACATCAGCTTGATTATCTCTAACCAATTTTTGTCCACAATTAGCAATAACATCTCTCGCATATTCTGCTGCCTTTTTTTTATCACCAACCCAAAGATATACTCTAGATATTAATGCCTTCACTGCATATTTATTCATCCTATACCCTCTTTCCCCCTCAAACGGATTAAAAAAATCATGTTCCCAATTTACTTTATCATTCTCAAGCAATTTCTCTGCTTCTAATAAATCTTTGATAATTCTATCAACCAATAGATTTGCAGGCATCAAATTGACTTTCTCCGCATTAAACTTATCACGATAGGGAACGGTTAAAGCCTCCGGATGTTCTGCATAAACTGGCCCCCACATTCTCAAAAGATCAAAATAATGGAATGCACGCAAACCTAATGCTTCTCCCTTTATCAAATTTCTATAACCAATAGTTCTTATATTCTCTCCGTGCTCTTCTATGTTCGTCAAAAGATTGTTAATATTAGCAATCGTCTGATACATTCCATCCCAAATTGTGGCAATAATATTTTTTGAACTCTCCTGATTGGTATAATCATATATTTTAGCTCTCACCTCATCGTCATCATCGTTATTATTATCATACCTCTGTACCAATTTTTCCAAAAAATTAAAAGAAAGATTACCACCATACAATGACATATCAGACATTCTGACATAAATGCCAATCAATGTACTTTTAAAACCATCCTCAGAAGTAAACATTTCTTCTGAATCAACATCTGTTTTGGGATTGACATCAATCCAATCTGTACAAGCGAAAAACGATGTCAGATTAACAAAAACGAAAAATAATATTATTCTTTTCATCATATTCCCTCCATTATTTGAATAAAACAGACAAAGACAAATTAAAATTTCTTGCAAAAGGATAATCCAAACCTCTTTCCTGCTTAATTGTCGAAAATACGGCAATATCATTTATTGAAAAATTCATAGATAAACTTGCGATTTTACATGTTTCGAGAAATTTATATTTCTTAGCTTCCATGCGATAACCTAATGATATTGATGAAAATGAAAGTTTATTTTCCTTTTGAACAAAACGACTACTTTGAGGAGTATTGTTTCCTATCAATGTAATTGATTTATACTTTGCATCCGTATTACTTTTAGACCAGCGCCCTTTTATTGCTCTACGGTCCAAATTATATGCAACACTTGAATTTTCAATCTTATCGACAAGTGTCTGATTATAAACATACGCACCTAAAGAATAGGTAAAAGCAAGATTCATCGTCCAATCTTTATAAAGTATAGAAGAAGATATAGAGCCATGCCATTTAGGTTCCATATTCCCGACAGGAACCTTATCTGCTGGATCCCAAATGTAAGTCTTCTCCCCATTACGTTTCAAATAAACCTCTTTTCCTGTTACAGGATCTATTCCTAAAGAACGTACAGTAAAAAGCTGATTCATTGATTTGCCTTCCTCATATATAGGTAATGGTTGGTCTGTAGTTTCCAAATTTTTCTCATTCATCATCTTAAGTACATTTGAAATTCTCTTAATGATATTCTGATTATGCGTTCCATTTATACCTATAGCCCATTGTATCTCACATTGGTAATCATTTATCAACAAACCATTAATCTGTAAATCAACACCTTTATTTTTAACAGCACCGACATTCATCGTCATTGATTTAAAACCTACAGATGGAGCTAAAGTATAATCAAGCAATAAGTTCTCTGTTAAGTTATTATAATAAGATGCTCCAAAACTCAAGCGATTTTCAAATAAGCCTAACTCCATTGATACACTTGTATTTTTAGTCTTAGACCATCCTAAATCAGGATTACCAATGCCTTTTAGTTGTGCTCCCAATACGTCAGTTGCAGGATAAGGAGTCATCATTTCTCTAAAAGAATACATTTCAGTCGCCTGATAAGCTTCATAACTTTGTGAACCTGTTATGCCATAGGAACCTCTTAATACAAGTGACGATACAAACGAATTCTCAAACCACTTTTCTCTATGCATATTCCAACGAGCCCCTATAGACCAAAACGGAGCCATTTTAGTATTCGAACCAAATTGTGAAGATAAATCTCCACGAACACTAAAATCTATAGCATAACGAGAATCATATAAATAACTCAATTGCCCAACAATTCCTAAAGAACGAGCTGTAGACTCCATTCCAGAAACTCTATTATTCATCTCAAAACCAAAAAGAAAATCATTCATATTATCACTAGGGAATCCTTTAGCTGTCAAATTTGAACTACTTCCTTTATTTTCAGCTAAACTCCAACGTCCAAATAAACTTACCAAATGCTTACCTAAAGAAAGGTTATAATTCAATGACGCATTAACGCTCCAAGTTGATATATTTCCAGTATTTTTACCATAAAATCCTTTTTTTGTCAAATCTTGCTCTCCTACAAAATCTGTATGATTCTTTGATTTAAACACTTCAGAACGTGCAGTCCCTTTAGTAAAGGATGCAGACATATTTACTTTTAGATTTTCAATTATAGCACATTCTATAGAGAAATTATTAGTTATACTTAAATTTTCAGTCTCATCCTTATAAGGAAACTGTACATTATATAATGGATTTACAATTTCTTCTTGTTGATTTCCTATACCCATAAACTTATATTCAATAAGTTTCGTATAATTACCATTTTCGTCAACAATTTTATAGTAAGGATTCATTTTTGTATATAAAGAAAAAACACCATAAGGAGAATTATGACCTTCTGTATCATCTAAAGACAGTTGGTTACTAATATTCCACTTTTTCCGTCTATACTGTAAATTTAGACTCATCCCCATACTAGTACGTTTTGACATTTTCATAACTCCTGGATAATTACTATAATTTACACAAAGAGAATATCTTAAAGCCTCATCACCACCTTCTAATGAGAGACTATGACGATGAGTAAAAGGTGTTTGCAATGGTTTAGAAAGCCAATAAGTATTCACACCTTGTAAAATTTCCTGCCTATAATGATTATAATAGTTCATATTATTTGCACTCGCAGGATTAAATAATCCAGACATTCGCTCATATTCTAATTTTTCTGCAGCATTCATTAAATTATAATCAGAAAGATCTGGAACAGTAATACCGACATTCAATGAATAAGCAACATTTAATGCTCCTGTAAGTGGCTTTTTTGTTTCAAATACTAAAACTCCATTCGCAGCATCCGAACCATAAATTGCAGTAGCTGCAGCATCTTTTAAAATAGTTACCGACTCCACTCTTTCTGGATCTAAATCCACGATTCTTTGCAATGTGGTTTTAAAACCATCTAATATAAATAAAGGCATATTAGGACGATTAGAATAATCACCCAATAGCATTTGCAAATCATTAGCCCCCGTCGGATTTAACTGAACATCACCACGCAATTTGAATTCAGGCATTGCATTAGGGTTCGAACCAACTTTATTATTTTCTATAATTCTAAAACTAGGATCAAATATCTGAAGAGCTTTCAAGATATTATTCGGATTTATTTTTTTTAATTCTGCTCCTTTTACAGAAACATAACTTCCAGAAAAACTTTCAGCCTTACGTACCCCCATACCAGTCACAACTACATCAGCTAATTCTTCTGTTTTTATCGAAAGTGCTACTTCAAAATAATCAATTTCTCTATTTAACATAACTTCTTTCGTCTCATACCCAATAAATGAAACCAACAATGCGGTTACATTTTTAGGTATTTCCATTGAAAAAGCACCGTCAACATCAGCTACAACTCCAATCATAGGTTTCTCTTTCAAAATTATAGTCGCTCCTGATAATGGTAATCGATCTTTTGCATCAAAAACTTTTCCGCTAACTTTACGTATAAAGTCATCAAGTTTAACGCCATATTTTAATACAACCACTTTATTGAGTTGGTAGTCTACAGTTAAATTTTCTCCTTTTAATAATTTATTTAAAACATCTTCCAAATTTTCGTTTTTAACATCTATTGAAACTTTCTTCTGTAAATCTAATTGGGAATGATTATAAAAGAATTTTACGCCAGTCATTTCAGACAAAAGATCCAACACTTTCTCCATCTGCGTATTAACGACTTTGAAGGTGATTGTTTGATATTTATAATTATCATTTGTAGCCTGAACAATATTGGGAAACAGACTAAATGTAAAAATTATAATACCTATTATTTTCGAATACAGATATAATTTACCCTTATTCATAACAAGTTATTTTAATTTAAGCTAGTATCATAAATCCATTTTATTCTAATCCTAAAACCTCCACAATTTTTTCGTACAACTCCTCACCTCTAAGTCCCACTGCAATCACTGTCCCATTAGGGTCTACTAAAACCGTATAAGGGACAGCACTTACTCCACATAATTGCACAGGTAAAGTTCTCCACTTTTTAAAATCACAAACCTGAGGCCATTTCAAATTATATTTTTTTATAGCCGCAACCCATGCATTTTTTTGCAGATCAAGTGAAACTCCTAATATCTCAAAATTATCTCCTTTACATTTTTTATAAAGTTTTACAAGCTCCGGCAACTCGCTTCTACATGGTCCACACCAAGATGCCCAAAAATCAACAAGCAAATACTTCCCTTTAAAATCGCTAACACTTATTTTTTTACCTTCAGGATTAGGTAAAGTAAAATCAAACATATCACTTCCAACACCAAATGTTGCAAGACTAATAAAGCGATCCAATTGCTTAGTATAAGGATGTTCATTCAAACTCGGAGCGATTTTAAAACGCAAAGACTTCAGCTCATCCGATGATAAATCATATCTTAAAGACCAATAAATTATAAATGGAGCAAAGACTTGATCAGGAAAAAGTTCAACCATCCTCTTTCCCAAACTTTTAATCCTATTATGTGATGCTAAACTTCTCTCCTTAAATTTTTTATTCTCTATTTCAAAAGATTCATCTCCATAAAGTTTATGTTCTAGTACAAATCCTTTTTGTACGCTATCTCTAACATATCTTTCCTGGAAACGATAAAAATTATATATATCATTATTAGGCGTACCTTTTACCGTCGAATTCATAAAAAAATCTGCTTTTGCACATATATCAATTTCTCCATTTTCTAAAAAGAAAGGAGTCAAAGGACTAATACAATTAGGAACTGCACTTTTAATAAAAAACATACGAGGATACTTTACTGCCTTTCCTTGAAATACATATTTATTATCAACAACCTTAGCACTGTCTACAATCCACCATTCTCCCTGTATTTCGGATTCTTCAATAAGATAAACTTTATCAGCCTTATATTCCCCCTCAATCTCTCCATGAATTACATAACCATTCATTTTCTTGTATTGAGATTGGCAAAAAACTTCAACTGACGAAATCATCATCAAAACAATTAGTAATATTTTTTTCATAGCTTATTATAATTTGGTTAAACATGTATTTATCGTATAAATATTTTCTGACCTAGTTTTTGGCATTTACATCTTGAAGTCTCCGCCAAACGTTTAATAAAAATATCTATCGGCTCCTCCTTATCTACCACTCCAGTAAATACCATATCCCTCAATTCCGATTTTTCAAAAACCATCTCTATCCCATACCAACGCTTTAACACCTTAGCGACCTCATAAAGGGGCTTACTTTTAAACAAATAACGTCCATCTTTCCAAGAAATATAATCACTGGGTTTTACTATTTTAATGTCAACTTTTTTTGTTTTCCGATTCATGCAAAGCTGTCTATTAGGTTTCAAATCATACATTTGATCTGAAGTATAGGCTCTAATATGCCCCTTTTCCAAGGTTATCTCAATCTGATTTTCATCAGTATAAGCATTTATATTAAAAGAAGTTCCTAATACTTCTATCTTCATATTCTCCAACATCACATAAAAAGGTCTTTTATTGTCTTTTGCTACTTCTAAATACAATTCACCAGAAACAAATACAACACGCTCATTTTCTGCGAAACGGACAGGATAACGAATAGAAGAAAGTGCATTCATCCAAATCTTAGTACCATCAACTAGAGTAAAATAAAAATCACAAGCCAAAGGAGTCTTTAAAATATTAAAAGAAGTTTCATCAATTGATATATATTCTTTCCTTCGACCATTTTCAGAAGTAATATCAATGCCCCCCTCAACCTGTTTCAAAGTATCTTCTTTATCTAAAAATACTTGTTTACCTTCTGGCAAAATCAACGTTACCAAATTATTTTCACTCCAATAATCGGATGAAGAATTGGAATCAGGCAAAGAATCATTCCCCCTCCAAAATAAAATACCGGACCCTATACAAAAGAGAAGGAGAATAACTGCTACATACTGCATAAATATTTTTACTCTCAGAGTTATTCGTTTCCTATTTATTCCTTTCCAAATATTTTTATATAGGACTTCAGTATCCAAACATTCCCCTTTCTCTATATCTTTAGCCATTTGAGCAAGCTCCTTATTAAAAGAATCTTCATTTTTCTTTGACTCCTTCAACCATTTACAAAAATCAAGAGAATCAATTGAAATTCTTCCACTCAAAACTTTGTCTAGCAAACTATCATTAAAACTATTATTCCACATCTATTTAAATTTTATATATACTACACTTAAAAAAGAAAAAAGTATTATAGAAGAAATAGAATAATATTATAAAAAATAAGGAATACTGCAGAAAATATATAAAAAAAACAATAATATAACATTAAACTAATAATGCCAATATCACATTATGACAACTTAATATCTGTACAAATTTTAACAAAAGAAGTTCTTCATGCCAACAAATATGGAATTAAAAACAACCTAAATTTCTCTTCAAAGTTACTATTGGAATTAATATTTCCAACAACTAATCACATAAACCAAATTCCATATATGACAAGCCAGGAAACTAATACACTCACTCGTTTTTGCAACTTTATGAATCTAACAACAGTATCCAAGTATATTAGTTATATAGATTTATTTATATAAGCCTAAACAATGCTCAAAGTGCCTATACCATGATTTTATCACAAAAAAATAATTCATTTCTATATCTAAGTTAGTTTTTAAATTTTTTCTAAAATAGATAAGTTCTATCTTCACCCTCAGATCCCGTTATGCACTTCAAAATAAAAAAAACAATACTTCATCGCTTTCAACAGTTCAATCGCCTGTTTTTAACATTTCTAGATAGCAAATTTTTCTAATAGAAAATGAATTCTGTCGCCTAGATTCTATGTTTTACAAACATCATTCAAATCATATACTACGTGAGTTCGGGATAAGAAAGTTCCCTTAAAAGTTGGTAATCATTGAATTATTTTGTATCTTTAATTCTGACAAACAACAAATCACAAAAATAACGACAATAATTACCAAGGATAAAGTTACGGAAATTTTCTGCATTATTGATGAGTTTGATAAGA
>JAHHTS010000053.1 GCA_020024475.1 Oscillospiraceae bacterium | reverse complement strand
CAAGAAGAAGATTTTTCATGTTCATAAGAATGGTCGTGACCGCAAGAAGAAGATTTTTCATGTTCATAAGAATGGTCGTGACCGCAAGAAGAAGATTCTTTGTGGTTATGCAATTCTTTATTCATAATAACACCCCTTTACATATTATTTCATTTTTGAAAATTGATCTATAATTTTTGTAAGATCTTCTAAAGTTCCTTCAACATTTCCGATTTTTATTCCTTCAACTACACAATTTTCAATATGGTCTAACATTATTAGTTTAGATACCTGGGTAATAGCACTTTGTACAGCTGAAAGTTGTGTAAGAATTTCACTGCAAGTTCTACCAGAAGTCCCCATTTCTTTTATACCTCTTATTTGACCTTCTATTCTAGATAATCTTTTTATAATATTGTCATCTACATGATTTTTTAGTTCCATAATTCACCAATACCCCATGGGGTATCCTTTCTTGAACTCAATATACCATAGGGGGGTATATTTGTCAATAAAAAAAACATCACAAAATTTGAAAATTTTGTGATGTATTTTTTATTTTGCTGTTGTGTGTTTTAAGTTCACTACACCATTAAAAGGGTCTACAAATATATTTTCATAATAGTTTTTATAGTAGAACAATGTTTTTTCACTACCCATAGGGACAGTTAAAGCAGTTTGTAAAATTATATTTTGTGCGTAATCAATATTACTTTTTGCATCATATTGGTTTGATTTAAGTTTTGCTATGTTTATTTGGTTTTGAACCTCATCGTTATAATTAGAAAACTTATCTAACACACCGTATGGTGTATCGTTTTCTGGAGTAAGAGGAAGAAAGGCAATGTCAAAATCCGATTTTTTTAATCTACTTTTTATTTGTGAAGTAGGAAGATATTCCACGGTAAAAAATTGACCTAAATGTTTCTGCCAAAGCTGATTTATATTTTCATATATCAGTGAATAGACACTATCATTTGGCATAAGAATTGTGATAGATTCCAACCTGCTTATACCAAGTTCACTAAGCCCAAGTTGCAAATAATTTTTAGAATTTTCATCCATATATGTTGGTCGTGTTGGTAATATTATTTTATTTATATATTCGCCTGATAGAGTTATAGTATCAGGAAATATGGTTTTGCAACTCTCGACAGCATCAAGATTAGCACCTGAATTTTCAAATCCGAATGCGTACCATGCAAGTGATTTACGAATATTTTCGTTTGAAAACACATCTTTTTCGAGATTGAATACGAGGCTTATATTAGAACTGTTATATGATATAACATTTGTTTTATCGAAATCTTCTTTTTTAGAAGAATAAGAGAAAAAGCCACTAATTTCATCATTTATATATGCATCAGCTTGCATGGATGATTCTATTTTCTTTATTCTTATACGATTGATTCCCTCTTTGTTACCATCACAACGCACAATCGTTGCATTTCCATTTTCTTGATCTATATAGTTAAGTCTAAATGGACCGTTAGATAATATGTTTTTAACACTAAGTCCATAAGCTCCGCCGGTTGTTTTGAAAAATTCTTCGTTACATGGAAATGCAGCAGGTAAACAAAGTTTTTCAGTGAAATTATAGTCTGGATTGTTTAGTTTAATAATAAGCGTTTGGTCATCTTTCGCACTTATATGAGAAACATTAGAAAAGTCGCTTATGTATGGAGAATGTGTTTTAGGGTCTAAAGTACGATTTATCGCAAAAACAAAATCATGAGCAGTTACAGGCTTATTGTTGAATTTTTCTTGAATGCTCTTTTTACCAGAATAATGATAAACGCTATTAGGATTAATTTTTATAGTGTATACTCGTCCATCTGATGAAATATCATAACTTTCTGCAAGGACTGGGACAACGTCACCATCTATTTTTTCAAACAGGCCATCAAATATGTTTATAACTGCTATTAAATCTTGACTTGTTTTAGCTATCTGTGGGTCAAAGTTGGTAGAAATCTCTTCAACCGCTACAGTAAATGTTGTTATACCACCTGCAGATGAACAAGAGGTAAACATAAAACAAAAACATATTGTTAATATAAAAG
The DNA here is from genome assembly GCA_020024475.1 of Oscillospiraceae bacterium. Taxonomy (GTDB): domain Bacteria; phylum Bacillota; class Clostridia; order Oscillospirales; family Ruminococcaceae; genus RGIG3102. The sequence continues at coordinate 12,273 of JAHHTS010000053.1, read as the reverse complement.
TAAAAATTCTTTTCACTAAATCACCTTTTAAATAATATTCTTATTAAGTTAATAGTATAACATAAAACTAATTTATTATAAATAGTAAAATAAAAGGGCGACATAAGTCACCCTTTGTTTTTTATTAAAGATCAAATAATAAATCCGTGTATGTTGGCATAGGCCATTTGTTTTTAGGTATTATTGCTTCAAGAGTATCAACGGCATTTCGCAGTTGTGAAAGATTATCTTTTGAAACAATATAAAGTTTATTAGCCTTTTCAACAAGGTTTTCAATGGACATTGCTTTGTTATGTTCGATTTTCATAATTTCGCATAAATCAGCAATTTTATCTGTAAGATTTGCGATTTCTCTTTGATTTTTAACTGCTATACTACTTACCGTTCCTGCCTGTTCGCAATAGAAGTTATTTTTTGCAAGTTCGCCACAATATTTTATTGCAGCTGGAATTATTTCTTTTTCTACCATTTCAGCAGCAACTTTCAGTTCAATGTTTATTTTTTGCGTGTAACGATTAAACATTATATCGTGTCTTGAATGAGCTTCAACTTCCGTGAACGCCTTTGAGCGCTTTAAAAAGGCAATATTTTCGGGTTTTATAAAAGCAGGAATAGCCTTTACGGTACAATCTAAATTAGGAAGTCCACGGCGTTCAGCTTCTTCGATCCATTCTTGTGTATAACCATTTCCATTGAAGAAAATTCGTTTATGAGCTATATATTCTCTACCTACTATTTCGTATGCTTTTGCTATAGGATTTTTACAGTTTTCAAGTTCTCTTGCAAAATCTCTAAAGCTTATGGCAACAATAGCGTTGATAATTGTATTAACAAATCCCAAAGGTTGTGATGAGCCGACCATACGAAACTCAAATTTTGATCCAGTAAAAGCAAAAGGAGATGTTCTGTTTCGGTCATTTTCATCAATCTTAAGAAGAGGGATACTTTTTGAACCAAGTAAAAGTTCCCTATCTTCTTCCTTTTCTTCTTCGTGACCAGAGGCTATTGCTTCGAGAACGTTCTGAAGTCTTGAACCAAGATAAATAGAGATAATAGCAGGAGGTGCTTCATGTGCACCAAGACGAAAATCATTACCATCTGTTGCGGCAGTAAGTCTTAAAAGGTCAGCATGTTCATCAACGCCTTTTATAAATGCAGCAAGAGTTATTAGAAATTTTATGTTTTTTTCAGGTTCTTTACCCGGGCTGAGAAGATTTTCACCGCTGTTAGTCACGAGAGAATAGTTATTGTGTTTGCCACTGCCGTTTATTCCAACAAATGGCTTTTCGTGTAGAAGACAAACAAGGTCATGACGAACTGCTGTTTTTCTCAAAACATCCATAACAATTTGATTGTGGTCACAAGAAATATTTGCTTCACTGTAAACACACGCAAGCTCAAATTGTCCTGGAGCAGCTTCGTTATGTTCGGTTTTTGCAGGAACTCCAAGTTCCCATAACTGCTGGTCAACATCGCGCATAAATTCTCTTACGCGTTCTTGAGTGCTTCCGTAATAATGGTCGCCAAGTTCCTGTCCTTTTGCAGGCATTGCACCGAAAATAGTTCTTCCAGCAAGTTTTAAATCGAGTCGTTTATCAAAGTATTCTTTATCAACTAGAAAATATTCCTGTTCTGCCCCCATGGTAGGTTTTACAGATGTTATATCTGTAAATCCCATCGCATTGAAAACTCTTTTTGCTTGTTTATTTACAGCTTGTGTGGTGCGTAAAAGAGGTGTTTTTTGGTCGAGAGCTTCGCCAGTGAATGCTGAAAATACTGTAGGAATATAAAGTGTTGTTCCAATTACGAAGCATGGACTTGTTGAGTCCCAAAGAGTATATCCGCGAGCTTCAAAAGTTGAACGAAGCCCACCAGAAGGAAAACTGGAGGCATCACTTTCGCCTTTGGATAAAAGTTTACCTGAAAAATTTATAATAGGCGAACCAGATTTATCTACACCGTCTAAAAAAGCGTCATGACGGCCACTATTTGTGCCTGTAAGAGGTGAAAACCAATGAACAAAATGGGTGGCACCTTGTTCAATGGCCCAATTTTTGATGGCTTCGGCCACTTCGTCTGCCACACTAGGGTCCCAAATCATTGCCTCTTCTCTTACTTTACGCAATGATTCATAGGCATGCTCAGAAAGACGCTCTTTCATTACCTTATCATTGAAAAGCTTTGAGCCAAATGTATCGTTAAAATTAACCTTCATAACAATCCTCCAGTATTTGGTTGCTCACTAATTGTTTTTGTATGAGTTACATTTGTATATTATCTTATAATATTATCATTCAAAAAAAATTATTTCAATAGTATTTTTAAAATTTGTAATATATTGTGGTTTTTTGAAATATTTCGCTTATATGGTTGATATAATTTACAAATCCCATTATAATATTTTAGAAGAATATATAAAAGTATGTTTTTTTATTTATATTGCGAAAGAGGTGCAAGTATGCAAACTAAAGCAAATGAGTTTTTTGAAAATTTGAATGGAAAAAAAGTTGCTTTTATTGGCGCTGGTGTTAGCCATAAAGAACTTATTGAAATATTTACTTCCAAAGGAGCCATTGTTACTCTCTGCGATAAAAAAACTTTAGACAAATTTGGAGATTATGGTGAAAAACTTAATGAGATAGGTGTAAAACTATCTCTTGGCGATGAATACCTTGAAGGACTTAAAAATCAAGACATTATAATGAGAACTCCAGGCTTCGAATTCTACACAAAAGAACTTCAAGACGAAATAGAAAAAGGCACACTAGTATCAAGTGAAATGGAGCTTTTCTTTGAACTTTGTCCATGTAAAATATATGCAGTCACAGGTTCGGACGGGAAAACAACAACTACAACACTTATAAGTGAAATGCTTAAAGAAAGCGGTAAGGTTGTTCACCTTGGAGGAAATATAGGCCGAGCATTACTCCCAATAGTTGAGCAAGTGAAAAATGACGATGTTGCCGTTGTAGAGCTTTCAAGTTTTCAGCTTATATCAATGAGAAAGTCACCAGATGTTGCTGTTGTAACTAATGTTACACCAAACCATCTTGATCATCACAAGGATATGCAAGAATATATTGATGCAAAGAGAAATATTTTGTTATATCAAAATAGAGCCTCAAAAGCTGTTTTAGGATATGAAAACGATATTAGTAGAAATATGGAAGATGATGTAAAAGGGAAATGCGTATTTTTCACTCGTCTTTCAGACATTAGTGCGTTACCAGACTGTGGATATATAGATGAAAATAATATGCTTTGTGTAGGCGAGCATAAAATTGTAAACGAAAATGATGTTGGACTTCGTGGTAAGCATAATCTTGAAAACCTTCTTGCTGCATTTTGTGCAGTCAATGGCGATGTTCCTTATGAGATAATGGCAAAAGTAGCTAAAGAGTTTAAATGTGTAGAACATAGAATTGAGCCAGTTCGAACAATCAACGGTGTTCAATGGTTTAATGATTCGATTGCTTCAAGTCCTACAAGAACAATAGCAGGTCTTAAAAGCTTCAATCAAAAGATTTGTATTATTGCTGGAGGTTATGATAAAAAAATACCGTACGAACCATTAGCACAGCCGATTATTGATAATGTTAAACTTCTAGTGGTAATGGGGCAAACAGGGCCAAAAATTGAAAAAGTGGTAAGAGAACACCCGGATTTTGAAAAATCTGGAATAGTTATTCTTCATGCAGAAAACATGGAAGAAGCAGTTAAATTGATGTATGATAAGACTAAATCTGGAGATATTGTTTCGTTAAGTCCTGCATCTGCGAGTTTTGATCTTTATCCTAATTTTGAAGAACGCGGAAAGCACTTTAAACAACTGGTGAATGCTTTATGATTGTTACTGCTAAAACAAATATAGAAAAATTTGAAAAAAACCTTTGTAAACAAAATACATTTCTATCTAAAAAAATGAGATGTGAATATTTGTCATGTAAAGACATAACACTTGATAATTTTTATTGTTCTGATAATGTAAATATTATGTTGAATGGTGAAAATGCATCTATATGTGGTACTCCAACTGAAGATGAAATTGAAAATATTTTATCTTTTTGCCAGTTCTTGAGAGTTTATGGATTGGAGACAGAGATAGATGATTTACCAATTAAAAATCGTCATATTTTACATCTAATGAATTATGCCAGCGATATGTGTCAAGGAGATGAAACTATAATTCACAACAAAAATATCTACCAATTTTCTGAGTTCTGTACTAGAAATTTTGATGATATTTCTTTTGATATGATTTATTCGTTTTTTGCGAGAAAGGTGAATAGAGGACTTTCAGATATTTACTATATTGAAAAAGGTGGTAAAATAGTAAGCGGTGCCGTTGCTAGTAATTATGAGGAAACAATTTATGTATCATTTGTATCAACAGAAATAAGTGAACGAGGAAATGGACTTGCAAGTAAAATAATTAGACATGTAATCTCCGAAAATGCGGGAAAAGAAATTATTCTTATGTGCGAGGAAAATTTGATTGGGTTTTACGAAAAACTTGGCTTTTATAATTCAGGCAATATAAATTTGTATAAAGTGAGAGAGGAAAGTATATGATTGAAAAATTTTTTGATATAAAACAAGAAATGGTTAAACTAGATGAAGAAGTTATGGAAATATGTAAACCGTACTTTGATAAAATTGATGAAATAAGTGAATACAATCAGCTTAAAGTACTAAAAGCTTTTATTGACAACGGAATTTCAGCACAGCATCTCGTTGGAACAACCGGATATGGGTATGGTGATAAAGGTCGTGATGGTCTGGATAAGTTGTTTGCTGATATTGTTGGAGCTGAAGATGCTTTATGTCGTCATAGTTTTATGAGCGGTACACATACGCTGACGGTTGCTTTATTCGGTGTGCTTAGGGCAGGAGATACAATGTTTTGTGCAACAGGCACCCCATATGATACTCTTCATGGAGTAATAGGAATTGATGGTTCTAAATGCGGTAATCTTATGGAATACGGAATTAAATATGACCAATGCGACCTTTTGATAAATTCAGAACCAGATCTTAAAACAATTTTTGAAAAATGTAAAACTGCAAAAGTTTGCTATATTCAGCGTAGTCGAGGATATGCAAAAAGAAAAGCATTAAGCCTTGAAACAATTAAAAGTATTGCTGATACAGCAAAAAAAGCTAATCCGAATATTATTGTTATGGTTGATAACTGCTATGGTGAATATACTCATAAAGAAGAAGCTTTGAAATATGGAGCTGATTTGATTATGGGCTCACTTATCAAAAATCCAGGCGGCGGTATAGCTCCAACAGGCGGGTATATTGCGGGTAGAAAAGATCTTGTTGAACTTTGTGCTAATCGACTTACAGCACCTGGAACAGGTAGAGAACTTGGTTGTTCGCTTGATGTTATGAGAGAAATGTATCTTGGTGTATACTTTGCACCTATGATTACTGCAAATGCTCTTAAAACAAGCGTTTATGCTTCATGTGTTTACGAAAAATTGGGATTTGAAACAGAACCACGCTATATGGAAGATAGAAATGATATTATCACATCAATTTCAGCAAAAACACCTGAAAATGTAATTGCCATTTGTCAGGCAATTCAAACAGCTTCACCAATTGATAGTTATGCTTTACCTGAGCCAAGTGAGATGCCTGGATATGACAGCAAAATCATAATGGCAGCTGGTGCATTTACAATGGGTTCTTCTATTGAACTTTCATGTGATGCTCCTTTGCGTGAGCCTTATATTGCTTATATGCAAGGTGGGACAAGTTTTACAGCTTCACGTGCAGCTGTACTTATGTCGGCACAAAAAGTTTATGAAAATATGAACAAATAGTTTAAATATAAAAACCATGTATCTTACATGGGGATAATGAGATACAGCACAATCACTTTCGTGATAGTGCTGTATTTTTTTATTTATTTGAATTACTAATGTATAAAATTTTTAAATAAAAATGATAATACATAAAATTTCAAATATATTTTAATATGATAAATATATTAGATAAATTTATGAGAAAATTTTAAAAAACATGAAGTTTTAAAAATATGTTATATTTTGGTCTAAAGCTCTAAACTTATTGAAAAAGTATTAAATATTTAGTGTTAAATTATAATATGCTCTTTATTAGATTGTACTACTATGTGTTGCATGAGAAACCGTTTATGGTTGCGATTTTTTATAAAGTGAATAAATTACATACATTGTAAATTCTAAAATTATTTTTTATAAGTTTATATACTAATAAAATATTATATGTATAACTAAAAAGAAAATATTACTGATCATATTCTGCAAATAATAAAATAAGAATATTTTAAATTATGTATTTTGATAAATAAATAAATCATAAAATAAAAACTTCTGTGGGGATTACTAATATTGTGAGATATATATAATTTAATAATGCTGTTAATAATTTGTTCATATAATTATCATAATTTTGTGATATATTTTTAAAGCTAATAAATATATAAAGGAGTGAATCTAATGGACGGCTGTGACAATAGTCAGCGAAGTTGTTTTAATTGTGAATTTAATAATCTTAATCAGCCGAAAGTTTTGATTTAACTCTACGTTTAAATCCCATACTCAGTTGGCTGGTTTAGTTTCACGCAGTTTTGCCGTGTTTTTCCGGCCAACTTTGTTTTGTCACTTTTTACCAGAAAGCGGAAAACAGGAGGAAAGGATTATGAAAAGTTTTGAAAACGAAAAAGAAAATTTCAGCGCAGTACAGACTGACTTCACTCAACAGATTCTGCGCATTATAAGAGGTGGAAAATCTCCTAAAATTACTTGGGAAAAACTATCTGATTATCATGCAAATGATATATCAAAAGCGTTACCACTTCTCTCAAAAGAAGAAAGAGCAAGAGTTTATAGATTGATTCCAGCAGACGAAATGGCAGAAATTCTTGATTATGCTGATAATTTCGCTGATTATATCGAGGAAATAGATATAAAAAAAGCTGCATCAATTTTGGAAGAGATGGATACTGACTCCGCAGCTGAATTTTTGCGCCAAACTTCCAAAGAAAAAAGGCAGATTTTGCTTGAACTAATGGATGATGAAGGTAAAAAATCTATCGCTGTTATTTCATCTTTCTCAGAAGATGAAATAGGTAGTCATATGACAATGAATTATGTGACAATCAAAAGCAACTTGTCTGTTAGGCGGGCAATGCATAGTCTTATAGCGCAGGCTGCTGAAAATGATAATATATCAACACTTTATGTTCTTGATGAAAATGATGTTTTTTATGGAGCGATTCCTCTTAATGATTTGATTATAGCAAGAGAAGATACTGACTTAGAAAGCCTCATTGTTACATCATATCCTTATGTATATGCAACACGGCTTATTGAGGATTGCGTTGACGAACTTAGAGATTACTACGAAGACACTATTCCAGTGTTATCAGATAAAAATCATATTTTAGGTGTTATTACCGCTGAAAGCATCGCTGATGTATTTGATGAAGGAATGCGGCAGGATTATGCACAGCTTGGTGGTCTTACTCGGGCTGAAGATCTAGAAGAGCCAATCATTCAAAGTATGAAAAAACGCCTTCCATGGCTTATCATACTTTTGTTCTTGGGGTTGGTTGTTTCAGGTGTTGTAGGTGTGTTCGAAAGCGTTATAGCACGGCTTCCGATTGTAATATGTTTTCAGTCTTTGATTTTGGATATGGCAGGTAATGTTGGCACACAATCTTTAGCAGTTACTATTAGAGTTTTAACTGATGAAAATCTTACATTTAAACAAAAACTAACACTTACAATAAAAGAAATGAAAACCGGTTTTTTCAATGGAATATTGTTAGGTACCATTGCCTTTTTTGGCATAGGTGTTTATATAATGATGTTCAAGGGTAAAAGTATGATGTATGCTTTCGCAGTTTCTGCATGTATTGGCGTTTCATTGCTTTTGGCAATTGTTATTTCTAGTATTACCGGTACTACAATCCCTATGTTATTTAAAAAAATAGGCGTGGATCCAGCTGTTGCATCTGGCCCACTGATAACAACTATAAATGACCTTGTTGCTGTTATAACTTACTATGGGTTATCTTGGTGGCTTCTTATAGGTGTAATGGGCCTTGTATAATATAGTACAAACTAGTATATAAATCGGAGTGATTATGCAAGACATTTTTATACGAAGCATTACGGAAGATGATTTAATGGCTGTGTGGAGAATTTATCGCGATAAGCAGGTGTGTTTGATGTGTGGCGCAAGGCCTGCAAACAGTATTGTTGAGGCAGCAGCAATACTAGATGTTATGATAAAAACTGGTGGTAATTTCACTATCGTTTTGAAAAAAACCATGACTGTTATAGGAATAATTTCAGTGAGAAGAGATATACACAGATATAATAAAAAAGCGTATATGATTGGTTATGTTCTTGAAAAATCTTATTGGGGAATGGGATTGATGCCGCAGGCTGTAAAATTAGTAATAGAATATGCATTTAATTATTTAGGTGCTGATGTAGTCTCTGCATCACATTTTAAAGATAATCTACAATCAAAAAGAGTCCTGGAAAAGTGTGGGTTTCAATATGAAGGCACACTTAGAAAAGAATATGTTCGCTGGGATGGAACTGTGCTAGACAGTTGCGTTTATTCATTTCTTTGGGAAGAATATAAAAGCAAAGGAGAAAAAGTTTAATATGAAAAAAACTATATCGAAAGAAGCTTTTGAAGTTATAAAAAAAATGCAGCAGAATGAATTAACAGAAAGCTTTATATATACAGCTATTGCCAAATTTGCAAAAGGTGATGAAAATAAAAAAATTCTAAATAGACTTGCTGATGAAGAACTTGTACATTATGAAATTTGGAAAAAATATACTGGCATAGAAATGAAACCTGAAAAGTTGAAAGTTTTCAAATATAAAATGTTGGCAAGAATTTTTGGTTTTACATTCGCTGTTAAACTCATGGAAAATGGCGAAGAAGGAGCTCAGGATAAATACGAAATTCTTTCAAAGGAAGTTGAGGAAGCGGAAAAAATAAAAACTGAAGAAGCGGAACACGAACAAACTTTGCTAAGTATATTGGATGAAGAAAGGCTTCAGTATGTAGGAAGTATGGTACTAGGACTTAATGATGCTCTTGTTGAATTGACTGGTTCTTTGGCGGGTTTTACATTTGCTATGCAAAACACAAACCTTATAGCTCTTTCTGGGCTTATCATAGGTATTTCGGCTACATTTTCTATGGCTTCTAGTGAGTTTCTATCAGCTAAAAGCGAGGGCAGAAGTGATGCAATGAAATCATGCACTTATACAGGTATTGCTTATCTTATAACAGTTGTCCTTTTGATTGCACCTTATATGATTTTCCCTAGCTCGCAATATTTGCCGGCACTTGTATGTATGATTGTGGTTGTATTGTTGATTATAGCAGGTTTTACTTATTATACTTCTGTTGCCCAGGATCAACCTTTTAAGTCTAGATTTATCGAGATGGCTGGAATTAGTATAACTGTTGCAGTTATTTCATTTGTAGTAGGCATTTTGGCAAAGCATTTCTTGGGCGTAGATATATAATAAAAACTTAACTTTTAATTTTTTAAAAATTGAAAAAAATACTTGACATATTTTAATTTCTGGTGTATACTAAACAAGCTTGATAAGCAAGCCGGTGTGATGGAATTGGCAGACGTGCTGGACTCAAAATCCTGTGGTAGTGATACCGTGTCGGTTCGACCCCGACCACCGGCACCATAAGGCTCTGAACAATAGTTCGGAGCTTTTTTATTTTATTAAATTTATCTTAAATTAATATTAATTCTGTTGACTATAACTTTATTTGATACTAATATTTATAATAGTTATAAAATTTGAGAGGAGCTCAATATGATAAATAAAAAATATAAGTATGGATATATAGTTGTTATTATTATATGCATAATAACCATGGCTGTGGGTGCAAAATACGACTGGCAGATAACCGATTCTCTATATAATCCTAAAAATGTATTTGGAATACTGTTTGAGGGGTTGTCATGGATTCCTATGTACAGCTTTTTGCCAATTTGGGGCGCAAGCATGATGATTAGAAACAAAAACAATATGTGTATTTTTGCCGCGGGCACATTTTTGTTGATTGCTACTAATAGTGTGTTTGCTTACAAGGCTTGTTTCGATTTTGCCAAGCGTGGATTTATTCATAAGGCTAATCCATATATATGTGGAATAATAGGTGGTGTAGTAGCTGCAGTTATATTTTTGCTTATGAGAAAATTTAAATCTTCTACGATACGAAAAATTCAGGGAATATGCGCTTTTGCATTTATATATATGATTGGATATCTTGGTAGTATTGTGACTCTTAAAGTGATTTTTGGCCGTGATAGATATGAAGATATTATAACAGGTGGATCTTTTTCATTTGCAGACTGGTTTAAACCAGATTTCTTCTCTGGTGGTTCATCATTTCCATCAGGACATGTTGGTGCAGCTATGGGCATTATGATACTTCTACTTCTTCCTTTTATATTCAAACCATTTAAAAATAAGGAATGGCCTTTGTTTATATTTTGCTATATATATGTGTTCTGTACATCTGTAAGTCGTATGATTACAGGGCGTCATTTCATAAGTGATACAGCTATGTCTATATTGGTTATGACAATTATATTTATGATTTTAACACCATTTTTTGAAAAGACTTATAAAAAAATGTTATTAAAATGATAAAAGCCACCTTTATAGGTGGCTTTTTTAATTAAAATTATTTATTGAGCAACTTTATCTTTAATAGCTTTTTTGTGAAGCATAATAAATACAATAACTACAATGATATTCAATATAGCCCACATAATCCATGCAGCACGATAGCTTCCTGTTGCATCATAAAGAATAGATGTAATAGGTGAGCCGATAGCGGTACCAATGCTTGAAAAACTCCGGACAATACCGTAAATTGCACTGTAATCTTTTCTACCAAACATATCTTGTGTGTTTGTAGGGTAACCTACGGTTGTGTAGGCTATACCAAGGCCTGAAATAATGATACCAAAATAAAGAAATGCTGTGTTTACAGCACTTGCGTAGCTTACAGATGCCATAATTAGACAAATAAGACCTATAAGTGTTCCGAAAAGAACACCTTTTTTATCAAAAATCTGACCAAGAATTATTTTACTGATTGCAAGAACACCAAGACTTAAAGCACTTAGGCTTGCTGCTACGGTTGTTGCATAACCTAGGTCGGTCACATATGGTGATATGTTCTGTACCATTGAGCAAGCTGCTGCTGATGTTATTGTTACTATAGGAAGATAAATCCAAAAATAAGGTTTTTTTCTTGCTTGGGCGAGCGTCATTCCATCGTCGAAAACAACCTCGCTACTTTCGCTTTTAACACTGCCAACTGGTTCAAGACCTTTGTCTGAAGGATAGTCTTTTATAATAAATATAATACATGGAACAACAAGAACAAACATTATCACAGCAAGAATAAAATATGTCTGCCTCCAACCAACGTTTACTATAAGTTTACCAATGATTGGTTGGAGTATAACACCACCAACGCCACTTCCTGTAAAGGCTATACCAGTTGCAAGACCTTTTTTGTCGTTAAACCATCGTGTTATAAGTGTGCTTATAGGCACCATACTACAAAGACCAAGAGATAAACCAACAATCAGAGAAATAGCATAGAATATGTAAATACTTGTTGCTTTTGAATACATTGAGTATGCGATAGGTAAGATAATTGATGAAAATGTCATAACTTTTTTTATGCTAAATGTAGAGAAAATTCTACCTGCATTCAAAGTTATAAGCATCATAGCAACTGAAATAACCGTTGTATTGAGTGTGTATTGGCTTCTGGAAATGCCAAATTCTTCTGTAACACTGATAAGAAATAAACCTGGACAGTTCATTACAATGCAAAGAAAAAGCGACATAACCATAAAACACGCAAACACTATGAGCCACCCATAGTGAACACCTTTTGTTTTTTTCATAATAAGCTCCTTTGACATTTACTAAAAATTAAGTATTAAATAATTCATAACGAATTACATTCTAGCACCGGATAAAAAAAAATGCAATATTTTTGTTGACAAACCATTATTTATGAGATATAATAGTCGAGTAACAAATACAGGGGTATAGCTCAGCCGGTAGAGCAGCGGTCTCCAAAACCGCGTGTCGTGAGTTCGATTCTTACTGCCCCTGCCAAATAGCTATTTTAGTTATTTTTGGCCCGGTAGTTCAGTTGGTTAGAACGCTAGCCTGTCACGCTAGAGGTCGT
>JAHHTS010000052.1 GCA_020024475.1 Oscillospiraceae bacterium | reverse complement strand
CATTATATGTCATCAGTTTCAGCGACAATGATTTCAATTGTTATTATTTCGTTTTGCTGTAACAGAGGTAAAAGCAAAAGGAAAAGCCGCACTTTATAAAGTGTCAGAGTTCTTGAGAATCAAAGACAAGCTGGAGGCTGTCCGTGAGAATGTCCATAAGAGTATCACTGTTACAGAGTGGATCATAAGTAGGTTTGATGTTTGGGGTAGTGGTATGAGAGAGGCAGAACAGAAGATAGTGAATACTTTTCGTGCTTTTGCGGATAAGGAAACGGTTGATTATTCCGGGAAGGAAAAGAAGTTTTCTAAGACAGAGCTTGTAAAGAAGCCTTGGAAGTGGCAGTTGAAAGTTTATAAGGGCATGGAAATTCGATTAGATGGTGCCATTTATAAAGTGGAAGATGTCGCGTGGGATGTGGAACTGAATCGTATTAAAGGTAAGGAAGTGGAGATGCAGGTAAAGGCAGGTAATGCGAGGAAAGACATTTATCCTGTGTCTATGGTGGTGGAACTTACAGAGTATCAGTACGGAGCAGAGGTATTTGAAGAGCAAAATAGAGAATTCAGGAGTCGGATAATGAAAGAACAAGGGAAAGATGCAGTAGCAAAGGGAAAAAGATGATAATAAAGTAAGTCTCTCAGGGTGAAATTTTGCAATGAGAGACTTTTTTACATAAATGTAATTTTTATGTTAGCATTTTATATGAATGATGCATATAGATATAAAACATTATAGGGATATGAAGTGTTGAATTTAGCATATTTGTCTGATTTATTGTTAAGATATGTTATACTATTCAAAAAAGAAAGGTTAAAATGGATTGATATGATTCAAAAGATAGTGGATGCATTAGTGAATATGCAAGCGCAGAATTCTGCAATGACAAGTGAGGATGAGAAGATATATAGATATGGATATGTTTTACTATGTGAAGTTTTTCTAAATTTGGTTACTGCCTTGACAATTGGAATAGTCTTTTCGAAAACGAGAGAGGTGATTTTTTTCCTTGGTATGTATATTCCGTTAAGAAGCTTCTGTGGTGGATGGCATGCAGATAAAATTTGGAAATGCACAGTAATATCAAATGCGATATTGTTATTGCAAGTGTATGGTTTGAAGAATCTAATAAGTAATTTATCGATTAAAGTGATGCTGGTCATTTTTTTCCTGAATATGATATGCATTTTTTTTATGGCTCCAGTAGAAACGGAAATGAAAAAAATTAGTAGGGAAGAAAAACAAATTTATAGAAAAAGAATAAAATTAATATTTACATTACATTTAGTTATAATGTTAATAATTACGTTGGGTAAGGTTAATGAGTTTATATTCAGCATGATGTTCGTATATGTAATACAAAATATAATGTTATTCTTAGGAGTAGTGAAGTATGGAAAAAGAATAGAAAACGAAAAAAATAATATTGATATATAAATGGAGAATGTGGTATAACAATAGATTAGAAAATGGAGGTACTCTATGTATCATGTGGCTGTTTGTGATGATGATAAGGTGTTTATCTCATATATTAGAAAAATCCTTAGTGAAGCCAAGGGGAGTAATCAATACAAATTTAACATTTATGAGTTTTATTCTGGAGAGGAATTAGTTAAAGGTTTAGATAACATAATGCATTTAGATTTACTTATTTTAGATATGGAATTAGGTGGTATTGATGGAGATGAAACAGCAAGAAAGTTTCGTGAAAAATTTAAAGACACTGTGTTGGTATTCTGTTCAGGAGTGCGTCCGCCAACAGTCAAATCATTTAAGGTAACTCCTTACAGATATTTGTTGAAATCGTATTCAGATAAGCAATTTGTATGTGAAATGAAAGAAATTCTGATAGAGGTAGTAAAAAAGTCTAAAGAAGAATATATCGTAGGACATTATAGAAATAATGTGATTCGAGTTAATATTCAGGATATTTTGTATGCAGAAAATGCAAAACGAGGTAGTAAAATTACTGTATGCTCGGATTGTGAAGCGGCAAAATTTGAGGGGCAGATACTGGTAGATGATAAACTGGATGTATTAGTGGCTAAGTATTATGAACTTGCTTATGCACATAGTAGCTACATAATAAATATTGGACATATTGAAAAAATAGTAAATAATGAGGTTTATCTAGATAATGATGAATGCTTGTCTATATCAAGAACATATCAAAAAGAATTTCGCCAAATTTTTACAAAAAGTATTGCCGAGAAGTATTAATAAGAGAGGTGGTAAATGATGGGATGGTTGGATTTACTTATCCTGTTTTTTGGTTGTATTATTGAAGTTTTCTTGCTTTATGACTATTTTAACAATTTTTTTGAATTTAAGGTAAAAAGAAAATACATTAAAATATTATGTGCAGGAACAATAGGTGCAATTTTTTTGGTTAATATGTTGCAAAATAGTATTTTGAATTTGATTCTTATTCCTACGATGCTGTGGATTTTTGTGACAGTATTATTTGACTCCAAATTAGGAATTAGATTCGTGTATTTTATTATGGCATATATTATCATGATTGGTGTGGAGTTTTTGTACATTATATTGTCAAATACAACAACGATATTGCTGGAGAAAACAGGTTTAATTCTAGTGTCAGAATATTTATGGCAATTATTGCTTATAAAATTTCTGAATTATATTGCATTTATTATATTAAAACAAATGTCTGCAAAGTCGAAAAAACGAATGACAAATAAACTGTTTCTTATTTATTTATGCGTACCCGTGTCTACTTTAGGTACTATGCTTACTGTGTTTTATTCAGGAATAGATGTAGCAAACAATGGGATTTTAAAGATATTAATGACATTGTTTTTTGTATGCATGATAACTGGAAACATGGTATTATTTTATGTATTTCAAAAGTATACAGAAAATTTAACTAAAAACTCTCAACAGGAACTGGAACTTCTTTATCAAAGAGCTGAAGTAGAGAGATTGACTAAAATCGCTGAGTGGAACGATAGTTATAATGAAATTGTACATAATACATCACATTATCTTAAAGTAATAGGACATTTGGCTTATGAAAAGAAAAACGATGAAATATGTAAAGTGGTGGATAAGCTGAATGGAAAGCTAAACAGGGAAGAGAATTGTGCATACAGTAATCATAAAATGTTAAATATAATTTTGTCTGAATATTCGACTAAAGCAGAAAAAAAAGGAGTTGTTTTTGATGTATATGTGGAACCAGGGTGTATTTTGAATCATATTTCGGATGTGGATCTAATTACCATGTTAGGAAATTTATTGGATAATGCTATTTTAGCTGCATCAAAGAAGGAGAAGGATTCCTTTGTTATTGTAAGACTTTTTATGCAAAAGGAAGGAAAACTTTGTGTGATTAAGGTAGTAAATGATTTTGTGGAAAAAATTCAGGAGGATAGGGGAAGGTTGATAAGTACGAAAAAAGAAGCAGGAGTCCATGGGATAGGATTGGCAAGTGTTTCAAAGATTGCCGAGCAGAATAATGGATATTTAGAACATTATATTATGGATGAAAAATTTAATGCTGTGGTAGTACTAGCAATTTGATTAAAACTTACATATTTAAACAGAGTGATATGCTCCTTTTCAGGAAGGTGATAAACTGAGGATTACCTGACTGAAAGGGAGTTTTTTGTTATTTAGAATTATAAAATAAAAGGGAGTTATGAAGAATTCGGACATTAAATGTCGAAATATGGACATTGTGTTAAAATTATTTGAAAATTGACTTATAATGCAAAAAAAACAGGAGGACAAACTAATGAAAGTAAGAAAAAAATGGGGTAAAGATGTAATGAAAGGTTTCAATGCCTTAGCGTTATTGTTGGTTATCCAGACTGCAAATTCAGCATGTATATGGGTTGCACACCAACCTGAATTTCCAGAAGCGGCTAAGAAGTTTAAATTTGATACAAAACTAAAATATAAGTCGATATAATGTTGTATTATTTGAATAAATGTTTGAAAAGAGAGATAAAAGTAGGAAAGTGAAGAAAATAACGTGCTCGAAATGCAAAGAAGAGATATTACTTGATAAGAGAATTGAAACGGACTATATATGCCCTGTTTGTAACAATTATTTGCCTTTTTATTCATTGGATAGGATTAAAAGTTTGGCGGATAAAAATTCCTTTATTGAATGGGACAAGGAACTGTCTTTACCATATAGTAGCGATGAACAGGAATATATTGATAAGATAAAAAGTACCCAAGAAATTACCAATATTCAAGATGCAATTATTACTGGTGAAGTTTTAATTGAAGGTTGTAAATGTGCAATTGGAGTAATGGATAGCAGTTTTATGATGGCTAGTATGGGGTATGTAGTAGGAGAAAAAGTAACTAGACTATTTGAAAGGGCTGGAAAAAAACGACTTCCAGTTGTTATATTCTGTTGTTCTGGCGGTGCAAGAATGCAAGAAGGTATTATTTCATTGATGCAGATGGAAAAGACTGTTGCAGCATTGAGGCAACATAGTGAGAAAGGATTGTTATATATATCAGTGCTGACAAATCCAACAATGGGCGGTGTTACTGCAAGTTTTGCAATGATTGCAGATATTGTTTTTGCGGAAAAAGGTGCTCAAATAGGTTTTGCGGGACCTAGAGTTATTGAGCAGAATACGGGTGAAAAATTGCCAAAAGGTTTTCAAACATCGGAATTTCAGAAAGAGAGAGGTTTTGTTGATTATATTGTAAATAGAGAATCTTTAAAAGAAAATCTAGCACGCATATTAAAACTACATTTAAATCCGAAAAGTAATTTCCTAAAATCAAAACAATGCGTTGGTATAAAGGCAAGTTGTATATCTTACGTTTATAAAGAAAATATTTTGGCATGGGACAAGATGAAATTAGCTAGACATATTAGTAGGCCAACAAGTTTAGAATATATAAAGCATATTTTTGATGAGTTTTATGAATTTCATGGAGATAGATTAGGAAGTGAAGATTCTGCCATTGTAGCTGGAATAGCCAGAATTGGACAAATAAGTGTTACAGTAGTGGCAGAGCAAAAAGGAAAAAGTTCATTAGAAGAAGCACAGTTTAGAAATTGGGGAATGCCGTCTCCTGGTGGTTATAGAAAGGCGCTTAGGCTGATGAAACAAGCCGAAAAGTTTAACAGACCAATCATTTGTTTTGTTGATACTATTGGTGCAGCATGTGGAAAAAAGGCAGAAGAACAAGGTCAGGGAGTGGCAATTGCTAATTTGCTTGATGAAATGTCAAAATTTAGTGTTCCAATACTTTCTATTATAATTGGTGAAGGAGGAAGCGGAGGTGCATTAGCCTTGGCAATCGGAAATGAAGTCTGGATGCTCGAGAATTCAGTGTATTCTATATTAACTCCAGAAGGGTATGCGAGTATAGTATGGAAAGATGCGACAAGGGCGAAAGAAGCGGCTAACATAATGAAATTGAGTGCAGAAGAATTATTCGAGTTAGGAGTGATTGATAGAATTATACCTGAGGTGAATCCTGTGACAAAGAATAATTTGCCAGAAATCAGTATTTTGGTCAAACAGATGATATATGGTTTTTTAATAAAATACAGATTTCGGAGGAAGAAATCTGTTATTGAAGAAAGACGAAGACGATTTAGGAAGTATTAAGTTAGAGGTAAATAATGAAACTTTGTTATATTTTTACGGGGCAAGGAACTCAAAAGCAAGGAATGTTAAAGACAATTATAGATAGATATAGTTGTGTAAAAGAAGTATTTGAAGTGGCATCGGAGTATGCAAAAATTGATGTTAAAAAAATGTGTATGGATGGGAGCAATGAAGAACTAAAACGTACTATAAATACACAAATTGCAGTTACGGCGATGAATATGTCTTTTTATAAAATCTTACAAGAGGATGGGGCACGACCAGACATTTGCTTAGGACATAGTCTTGGACAGTTATCTGCAGCTGCGGCTTCAGGTGTGTATTGTTTAGAAGATTTATTTAAAATTGTGATAAAGCGAGCTCAATTAATGGATTCAAGTATAGATAACGGTGTTTTATGCTCAATAATTGGGACAGGTATAGATGTTGTGAAAAATGTTTGTGGAAAGATTAATTGTAGTGGAGAAAACATAAGCATTGCGTTGCACAATGCAAAAAATCAAATAGTAATTGGTGGGAAAGAAGAATATATAGATGAATTTTCAAAAGAAATAAAAAAACATCAACGTGTTATTTTAAAACAATTAAATGTAAGCAATGCTTTTCATACACCGTTGATGCGTTTTATGGAATCAGATTTTGCAATATATTTGAAAAAAATTCAGTTTAACGAATTAAGGGTTCCTATGCTATTAAATTGTTACGGAGACTATGCTAAGGATTCTGAAGATGTAATAAATGATCTTATTGCGCAATGTTGCCATACGGTTAAATGGTATGAATGCTTAAGGAGACTAGGCAGTGAAGAGGGGGTGATTGCAGTAGAGGTTGGATATGGGGAAACAATGTCTAAAATGTTAAGGAACGTAAATAAGAACATTCTTTGTTTTCCAACATCGAAATATGATAGCTACAGTAAAGTACTTGAATATATAAATAATAACTAAGGAAACACACGGCAGAGAAGGGGAGTGGATAAAGAATGAATATGAATGGTCAGATAGTGCTTATAACAGGAGGAACTGGAGATTTAGGAAGAGCAATGATTGAAAAATTTTGGAAACTTGGAGCGAAAGTATATTTTACATATAAAAATAGGGAAGTAGATGCGGCTTCTATGTCGAAGTTGGATGAGGATAGAATAATTCCTGTCTGTGTTGATGTAGATGATTACAATGATGTTATAGAAACGATTGATAAAGTACTATTAAAGGAAGCCAGTATAGATGTTTTAGTTAATAATGCAGGTGTGAATGATGATAAATTATTCGCATTAATGTCGCCACAAAGTTGGCGTAAGGTTATAACGACTAATTTAGATGGAACATTTAATTGTTGTAAAGCTGTAATAAAAAAAATGATTAAAGAACGAAAAGGAAGTATTATAAATATTGCCTCAGTCAGTGGAATTATTGGTATTGCAGGCCAATGCAATTATGCAGCATCAAAAGCAGGAATTATTGGAATGACAAAAGCGTTATCGAAAGAAGTGGGAGCGTATGGAATTAGAGTAAATTGTGTTGCACCAGGTTTTATTGAATCAAAAATGACAGAAAAAATACCAAAAAAAATGATGGATAAATATATTGAACAGATTCCATTACGCAGAATGGGAAGGGGTGATGAAGTTGCGAATGTTGTAGCTTTTTTAGCCTGTGAACAAGCAAGTTATTTATCTGGAAACACTATTACTATAGATGGAGGAATGAGTTCATAAATGTTGATTATATATACATCAAAACATGGATATACGTTGCAACTTGCAGAAAGGGTATTTGATCTTGACAAAAGAAAAAATAAAATATTTGATATTTCAAGTTTGAGTGATTTGTGGATAGAGAACGAAGAAAAAATATGTATATTATTTCCGATATATTATGGTGCTCCAATAGGAGATGTCACAAAATTTCTGAAGAGAAATAGTAAATTTCTTGAAAGTAGAAAGATTATATTGGGAGTTGTGGGCTGCAACCCAGATATATTTAGTGATACTAATTATTTCTTAACACTTGAAAACACTGACAAGGAATTAATAAGAAAAAAATTGTTTGGGAAACTTGAAAAAGACTATTTTGATAAGTTTAATGTGATATTAGTACGAGGTGTTGTTAAAAAAGACGAATTATCAGAGTTTGAGAAGCGATTTAATCCTAGTTACAATGACGTAATAATTGAAAATGAATTTGAATATGAAATGTTTTATGAACAGTTGAATACTATTTGATTATTTAGGAGGAGATGATATGACTTTTTTTGAAAAATTTCAAAGTACTATGCTACAAAAATATGAAGATAAAGATAGAGATAGAAAGTTTAAATTTCTATTTGTAGTTGTTGATTTGGAAGAAAAATATGTTGTTGAGGTTTCGAAAACGGGAGAGTGTACTATTTCGGTATGTTATGAAGATAATTATGAATTTGATTTAGTGATAGAGGCTGAGCAAGAAATTTTTGAAAAAATAATTGACGATGATAGTGAGCTAACTGGAGTTGATGCATATTTTGAAGGTGATTTAGAACTGGAAGGCGATAGGACCTACTTGGAAGACCTATTTGAAGTATTTGGTATTGTTTGATATGAATTTAAGAAGTTTACAAATGTTAATGAAAAATTGTGAATTTAAGAGTTGCTATAAATTTGCGTGTGAATTATTACAAAATAATAAATTGGGAGAGTCTGAAGTAGATTTTTGTGCAAAGGTTTTTTATTATTTTAACGATTCAGAGCGTTTAAATAAGTTGCTTAATATGGAAGTTGATTCATGTATGTATGACAAAATATCTTTGTTGTTAATAAGTAGAATAGAAGTTAAAAAGTCTTGTTATATAATAAAAGATATTAAAACTTTTCGACAGGTAGGAAAAGGATGTGTACCAGCAGTTGTAATGTCTCTTATGAATTTTTATGGGTCACCTCAAAAATATAAGGAAGTAATTTCAGAATTAAACTGCGATATTACAAAAGAAGGAACATCAATTTATAAAATGCTATTTTATTTATATAGTAAACAGTATTTATTATATCCCTTTGAATCAAAAATAGAAATAATTTCTGATGTTTTAAAAGAGAATCTTCCAATTATTTCCATTACTCAATCTGATAAAAAGGATAATCATGCTAGGCTTATTTATGGTATTGATGAGTCAAAAGGAGTTTTGTTTGTATCAGATCCATCAGAGGGAAAAACAATAATTCCGGTTGTGTGGTATGAGAAAGAATTCGAACAGAAAGATTTATGTATTGTTGTATTCCCTGAACATTATTCAGTAAACAAAGAAGTATTACAAAATATTTATAATGAATCAGAGTACTATAATCTTTTGGGTGTTTTATATGACGATTTAGAATTATATGATAAGAGTTATGAGATGTTTAGGGGGGGAATACAAAAGAAAGGGGCTAATGCTGATATTTATAATAATTTTGCTTTATTGCTTATAAAGTTGAATAGATATGAAGAAGCACTTTTATATTCTCAGACATCAATTTGTATGGATTGTAGTGTTGATGAGTATAAGGAAACAAATGAATTAATAAAGAGGCATATTGGTAGAAATTATGATACGTGATACAGATATAGTTGTAACTGGTATTGGAACGATTTCTCCGTACGGTTATGGAACAAAGGCGTTTTGGGATAGTTTGGCAAATGGTGAGGACAAGATAACTGAGGTAAAAAAGATAAAATTAGATAATAATTACGCCAAACGTGGTGGAGAAATTGATTGGTATATTCCAAAAAAATTTTTTTCCCAAAATGAATTGAGAAAATGGGATTTAAACACGCAATATTGTATGCTTGCAATGGAAGAAGCAAAATTAGATGCAAAAATAGATGCCTTTCCTAATAATACAGGTATATTTATGGGAACATTAACAGCTGGTTTACCATTTGCAGAGATGTATTATGATAATATGTTAAAAAATAAATATATTCCTAGATATATAACGCAGTGTTTTAGAGCCTCTGCTGCAGATAATGTTGCAAAAAAATATCATTTAAATGGACCCAAAATAACGGTTACTACGGCATGCTCTGCAAGTGCTCATGCTATAGCTGTTGGAGTTTCATATTTAAGGAGAAATAAAATAGATGTAGCTATTGTTGGTGGTGTCGATGCGTTTTGCCAAGTGACTTGGGCAGGCTTTTCTGCGTTAAGAGCTTTGAGCGGGGTACAGATTT
The DNA here is from genome assembly GCA_020024475.1 of Oscillospiraceae bacterium. GTDB lineage: Bacteria > Bacillota > Clostridia > Oscillospirales > Ruminococcaceae > RGIG3102. The sequence continues at coordinate 5,117 of JAHHTS010000052.1, read as the reverse complement.
CTCCTTTTTCTAAGGAACGGCAAGGAACACAAATAGGAGAAGGTGCAGGAGTTCTAGTTTTAGAAACATATAAGAGGGCAAAAGTGCGGAATGCAAAAATACATGCGATTATAGCTGGCTGTGGAGCATCTACGGATGCTTATCATATAACAGCACCAAATCCAACTGGAGAAACGCAAGCACAAGCAATTAGAACTGCAATTTCTGACGCCAACGTTAAGTTAAGTGATATAGATGTGATTTGTGCGCATGGAACAGGAACAGAATTAAATGATCAAATGGAATCAAAAATGATAAAGAAAGTATTTGGCAAACATTATATGAAACCATCGGTTACATCGATTAAGTCTATGATTGGACATACTATGGGTGCAGCGGGAATACATTTGACAATTGCATTGATTGGTATGATGCGATATAGAAAGATTTTTCCTACTATAAATTATCAAAACATGGATGAAGAATGTGATTTATCAATAGTTACTAATCATGCTATTACAAAAGATATTAATTTTGGATTGGTAAATGCTTTTGGATTTGGAGGTAATAATGCAGCATTGGTATTAGAAAATCCCGTATATAAGGAGAATGAAATACATGATTGAGACAAATTCTATTGTTGTATCAGGGAAAGCTTTTTTATCTTCGGTAGGCGAGATGACTGAGGAAAGCATGGGCAGATTATATGATATTGAAAATGTCATTTTTGATATGGAACCCCGTTTTGATTATTTAAACATCCGATGTAGTAGGGCTAGGAAAGTGAATAAATCAAACTGGAAAGAGTTTGACAGTACATCATCGTTTCGGCGGTTACCCAATGCATATAAATTTGCGTTATATGTTGTTGATAAAGCCTTATGTAATGCAAAAGTGGACTCTGATAGTAATGTTTCAGTTGGCGTTTTTTTTGCTACTGGCTTATCTGCTATAAGTGCGGTTGAAAAATTTTATCATCCAATTAGCGTGGGTGGCATAGAAAAAGGAAGTCCATTGCTTTTTCCAAATACTACATCCTCTGTAGGATGCGGGTTGATAAGCCTGAGGTATGGATTCAATGGAAAATCAATAGCGATATCAAATGCAGGAGTATCGGTTTTACAAAGTGTAGATATGGCGATTTCTTCTATTCAAAATAATGAAATTGATTATGCCATTGTTGTTGGGACAGAAGAACTTACAGAAACGGTATATAAAGCTTTTTACCATATAGGAATGTTAGGATATGGAGATGATAAGGGTGGTATTATTCCTTACAATATGAAAAAAAATAATACAACAATATTAGGGGAAGGCGCAGCTGCATTGATTTTAGAAAAAGAACAGAAGGTGGTTAATAGAGGACTGGTAGAAAGAACACGTATCGGTAATGTGGAATCATGTAATGTAGATGTAAATGATGAATTTGCAAGTGATATTTATGCTGACACGCTTAAAAGGTGCTTGAAAAGTAATAATGTAGATATAGAAGATGTTGATTTTGTTGTTAGTTCGGCAAATGGTAATCACAATTTGGATAAATGTGAAAAAGATGCACTTATTACGATATTTGGAGATGATATACCAAATTTAATCTTCCCAAGTTTATATTTTGGAGAAACAGATGGTGCTTCTGGTGCACTTTCAATTATTTGTGCAATAGACATGATGGAAAGAAATCAAAGCATGAAACGTCCAGTTAATTTAAACGAGCATTTTCAAGCAATTGGACTAAATGAAAAAGTAATTAGAAATTATAAATGCGCATTAGTTTTATCAAGTTCTTACTATGGTGATTTTGCGTGTACAGTAGTTAAAAGGTAAAGGAGACTAGCTATGAATAACAGTATTAAAGAAATGTTGATTGAGAGATTAGAATTAGAAATAAGTATTGATGAGTTTTCTGATGAAATGCCATTATTTGAGGGAGGATTAGAATTAGATTCTATTGAAGCATTGGAAATTATTGTGGGTTTGGAAGAATTATTTAATATTAAAATTGAAGAGTTAGAAAATCCAGCAGAAGATTTTTATACAGTAGAAACAATTATTGCAATGGTTAATAGATTGAAAAATGAACAGAATGATTTGTAAATGATTGAGAGAATAAAAAATGTACAAGGAATTGATAAATAACATTCCACAAACCGGAAAGTTTAGGTTTGTGGACGAAATAATTAAAGTTGATATTGAAAAATCTAGTTGTTTAGTAAAGAAACATATAAAAAAAGATGACTTCTATTTTGAAGACCACTTTCCAGGAAACCCTATTATGCCGGGATGTTTAATGATTGAATGTATGGCACAAAGTGCAGAAGTTTTAGTATTGGCAAAATCAAGTGAAAATATCAAATTTAAAAGTGCATATTTAGTGCAGGTTAAGAATTCGAAGTTTATGGAAATTGTTGTTCCAAATTCGATTTTATATGTCAAATGTAAATTGATTCGCAAAATAGGTAAACTTATTGAAATTGATTCTTCGATTGAAAATGAGTTAGGTAAATTGGTAGCAACAAGTAGTATGATACTATATGCGGAAATGGAGTAAGAAATGTCTGAAAAATACCAAAGAGATCCTATTGAAATAGCAAATAAAATTGAACATAGTCTAGTACAATATGGAAAACGTTTTTTTGGAGAGTTTATGATTGAAGAAAGCGTTGATAAGAAAGTTCTAGTAGCTAATGCATATAGTTGTGGATGTAATGTTAATTGTTACTACTGCGCTTCATTAATGAAAGATTACGGAGAAGGATATGTACCAGATCTAAATTTAAAATATATTAAAGAAGCGGAATTTAAAATGGGATATTATTTGCCAAATGAATTATTAGATAGGTTTTTAGCTATGGTTGAGGAAGTTAAAAATAATCCAAACATATATCATAATAGAGAGATTACACAATTCGCTATTCTTGATTGTGAAACTACAATAGGAATGAAATATATTTTTGATTTTTTGGAGGAACTACATAGCTATAATATAGCCAATAATGGTAAATATGTTTTTGTTATTTTTACGAATGGAATTATACTTGGTAATGACACAAAACTTATCGACAAACTTGGTAAATATAAAGAGAGTGTTGCATTAAGATTTTCTATAAAAGCTGGCAACAGGGAAGAATTTGGAAAGAGATTAGATGTTAATCCTAATTATTATCAATGTCCATATAGAGCTATTGAAAAATGTATTGAATTAGGTATGGATTGTCAAATTGCTGTTTTAAATGATTTGGCAATAATGAGTGCTGAAGAGTTTATAGATATAAAAAAGCAATTAAGCTGGTGTGGATATAAAGGTTCAATTTTGGAAGAAAAATTAGTAATGAGCCGAGGCTGTGTGAGGAGAATAGAACTGCATAAAAAGAAATATCCGGAATATAAGTATAGATTCTTATTTAGAAAAAATATAGGAATTGTATTTAAGAATGAGAAGGATTCTGGTATTGGAAGAAGGATGAGGAGTGGAATAAGAAGAGTTCTTGATGAAGTTCCTCAGATAAAAGCATTTGACGATAATGGGGATGATGATATCTTAAGTTTAATTGTATTAATCGATTTGAATGAGTATAGTTTTAATGATATAGAAGAGGCAATCAAAGATTTGCATGTAAAATATCTAAATGTAAGAGAAATTATTTTTTTGCATACAGGAAGTGGGTTTATTGAAGAAATAGATGTTTCTTCAGATGATGTTAAAGTAATATTAAAAAACTATATGAGTTTAATTGATGATGAGATAGAACTAACCAAGGTTGACGCAAAACAACATGTAACAGCAGGAAATAGAATAACATTCTACTGGAATGAGAACAACGAATAAACTATATTTTTTTTTATTTATGTTTCATCAGTAATATATAAACTTTTGAAAAAATAATAATGAAAGGAGGTATAAATATGAGAAAAAGAAGAAAAGCAGCTGACAATGTTAAAGTGACAATGGGCAAATAATATGACAAAAAAGAAAATATCCCTTGGTATGTAGCCAAGGGATATTTCAGAAAGAGAGATGAAAATGATAAAGGGAAAGGTTGTTAGACTTGAAATATTAAATTCAGATGATGATTCTCTAGAATTTTATTTGAAGGTGGGAAGGGAAAGTTTGAATGTTCACAATTTAACAGATCACTTTCTAGGCGTAAAAGTTGATGATATAAGAGATGAATATAATCTTGCATATAATGATTTGGAGTCAGATGATTTTTTGTTTTCCATTGTTTTTGGAAAGAAAAAAATAGGTATTATATATATATTACGAGAAGTTGAAAAAAGAACTGCAGAAATACAGGTATTACTTTCGGAAAATAAATATAGGAATTTGGGTCTGGGATTTGATGCGATATTTGCGGCAGTTAAATTTTGCAAAGAAGAGTTAAACCTGCATTCAATTACCTTCAAATTTGCAGCACACAATGAACAAATGGCTAAGGCTTTTAGATATTCACAATTTAAATATGAGACAAACAAAGAAATGTTTGAAATTAAAGCAGGACTTCCTGATGTGTGTTATCGTAGAGAATTTGTTAGTGAAGGAAATACAGATGATTATTATGGATATACATTCATTTTAGATTCAGATATAAGGTTAGATGACTTTTTAAGGTTATCTAGTGGAAAACACAATGATTTTAAGGATGAATATGGGGAATTAATAATATGATAGAATTTAAGCCAATATATAAGGAAAACTATAGCTTAATATATAAGTGGTTTGAAAGTGAAGATTTTTTTTATGATACACATATGCCAGAGATTATTATGAAAAAGGAAATTGACAACTTGATACAATATTCGGACTCTTATGTAAATATCATATATTTACATAAGAAACCAGTAGGATTGTGTGATTTTATAATTAAAAACAATATAGCTAAGATTGAAATTCAAGTTACCATTAATGACGAATCCATAATTAGTACTATTTTAACGGAGTATTGTAAACAAATATTTTCTAATTATCCTGTAGAAAAAATTTCAAAATATGTGTATGAATTTGATAAAAAAGGAATAATCCTGTTCGAAAATTCAGCTTTTTTTAAAGAAGGTGAATTAAACAGATATATATACAAGGACTATAAGTATTGGAATGTAGTTGTGTATTCTATTTTGAGAGAAGAATATTTGATGAGGGT
>JAHHTS010000051.1 GCA_020024475.1 Oscillospiraceae bacterium | reverse complement strand
ATATTTATTATATACAATAAGTTCAAAATTTAACCAATAATATACAAAGTTTTTGATGAAAATTTACAAATTTTGTGTAAATATCCTTTTTTCTCTTGAAAATTATAATAAATAAACTTATCATATAATTAGGTAAGTATGTTAAATTCTTTGATATTTCAGGTGGATAAAATGAACATTTTAGATAGTGAAAAAAAATATCTTGACATCATCAACAAGCATATGAAAAATGATGTAAAGTTCTTTACCAGTCATGGAATTATTATTGATGAAGAGGTAAAAATAGGAAAAGGTACTATTATTTATCCAGGTACAATAATTTTAGGAAATACTATCATTGGAGAAAATTGTGTAATTGGACCTAATAGTATGATTAAAAATAGTATTTTTGGAAATGAGATAACTTTTAATTCCTCCCAAGCTACAGATAGTGTGGTCGAATCAGGTTCATCAATTGGTCCTTTTAGTCAGCTTCGTCCAAATAGCCATATTTGTGAAAAAGTGAAAATTGGCGATTTTGTTGAAGTTAAAAATTCTACAGTTGGAAAAGGAACTTCAATAGCACATCTTACATATATAGGTGATAGCGATGTCGGACAGCATGTTAACTTTGGCTGTGGAGTTGTAACGGTGAATTATGATGGTGAAACTAAAAACCGAACAACAATTGGAGACTACGCTTTTATAGGCTGCAATACAAATCTTATTGCCCCTGTTGCAGTGGGCAATGGCGCTTATACAGCAGCAGGCTCGACTGTTACAAAAGATGTACCAGATGCTTCACTTGCAGTGGCAAGAGCCAGACAGACAAACATAGACAACTGGGCTGAAACCAAGCTCAGAGGTTATATAAAGAAACATTCAACAAAATAAGAGTAAGAGGTAAATGAGATGAATATTCATGGCAAAGACATCAAAATTTTTGCAGCAAATTCTAACAAAGAATTGGCACAGAAAATTGCTGACCAACTTGGACTTCCGTTGAGCAAATGCGAGGTAGGAACCTTCAGTGATGGTGAAATAGCTATTTCTGTTGGTGAAACCGTTAGAGGTAGCGATGTGTTCGTTGTTCAGAGTACATGCCCTCCTGTAAATAATAATCTTATGGAATTGCTTATTATGATTGATGCTCTTAAACGTGCATCAGCAGGCAGAATAACAGCAGTTATTCCATATTTTGGCTACGCACGTCAAGATAGAAAGAGCAAGCCAAGAGATCCAATCAGTTCAAAACTTGTTGCAGATCTTATTACAGCGGCAGGTGCAGATAGAGTTCTCACAATGGATCTTCATGCTGCACAGATTCAGGGATTCTTTAATATTCCTCTTGACCATTTGGTTGGTATGCCAATACTCAGCAAACTTTTTGAAGAAAAACATTTAGAAGATTTAGTAGTAGTTAGTCCTGACCTCGGTAGTGTTAACCGTGCTAGAACATTTGCTAACCGCCTTGATGCGCCTATTGCTATTATTGATAAACGCCGTCCAAGACCAAATGTTTCAGAAATTATGAACATTATTGGAGATATCAAAGATAAAAATGTTGTTATTATTGATGATATCATTGATACGGCAGGTACACTTTGCAATGCAGCTAATTCTCTTAAAGAAAGAGGAGCTAAATCTGTAAGAGCTTGTGCAACTCATGCACTTCTTTCTGGTCCAGCTATTGAAAGAATTAGAGATAGTGCTATTGAGGAATTGGTTATTCTTGACACTATTCCACTTACAGAAGAAAAGAAGTTGGATAAAATTAGAGTGGAAACTGTTTCAAAAGTATTTGCACAGGCTATTGAGAGAATTTACTCAGATCAGAGTGTTTCAAAAATATTTGAATAATTATAGATAGAAAGTCAGTTTATGATTCTAAAAAATAATCAAGGCGCTGATTTTCTGATAGCAGGTTTGGGTAATCCAGGCGTAAAATATGATAACACACGCCATAATGTTGGTTTTGCCACAATAGATTACATCTGTGAGAAAACAGGCGTTAAATTGGATAAATCTAAGTTTACAGCATTTTACGGAATATGGAAGTATAACGATAAAAAGATAATTTTACTTAAGCCACAAACTTTTATGAATCTTTCAGGTGATGCTATCGGTGCAACAGCGAAATTTTACAAAATTTCGCCTGAAAATGTGATTATAATATATGACGATATATCCTTGCCTGTTGGCAAAATGAGAATTCGTTCAAAAGGTTCAGCGGGTGGACATAACGGCATAAAAAGTATAATTAACCATATTGGGGATACTTTTCCAAGGATAAAATTGGGAGTTGGTGAAAAACCACATCCTGATTATGATTTAGCAGATTGGGTTCTGGGAAAGTTCAATGATGAGGATAAGAATTTGCTATCCGAAAAATTTGAAAGCGCATATCAGTCAGCTCAGCTTATTATTGATGGGCAGATTGATAAAGCCATGAATTTATACAATAGATAACAATAAGCCGTGGGGTACTCGAAAAGTATCACACGGCATTTGTTGCTACAAATATAAAATAAACTACTAAATGGAGGTGAGAAGTTGATCTTAAAAGAAATTATCAACACAGCAGAATTTGCTAGACTTATGAATGAAATAAATACATACAAACAACCCATTGCTTTATTTGGACTATCCAAAACGGCTCGTGCAGCATTTATAAGTGCTGTGTCTATGGTTACAGATAGAAATATTTTAGTTATAACAAAAGATGAAAGAAGCGCAAATAGATTGTTAGAAGATACCGAGTTTTTTGGTAAAGGGGCACAAGTTTTTAGTTCTCGTGATTTAACTTTAAGACCTCTTGAAAGTTTTTCTAGAGAATATGAATATCGTCGAATAAGAACACTTGGTAATCTTATAGGAAAGAGTGCCAAAATTGTGATTAGTCCGGTTGAAGCAGCACTTATGTATACTATGCCTAAAGAACAGTTCTTGCAGAACACACTTACAATAAGAGAAACCGATACAATTATAAGAGATGAAATAGTACAAAAACTTGTTAATTCAGGATATATTCGTCGTGATATGGTTGAAGGACGGGGACAGTTTGCAGTTAGAGGTGACATCATAGACCTCTATACACCGGATATGCAATATCCAGTGCGTATTGAACTTTGGGGTGATGAAATAGACCGTATAAATATTTTTGATTTGGAAACTCAAAGAAGACTTGATAAAATTAAAAAGGTACATATTTCACCAGTAAAAGAAGTTTTGTTCAATGATTGTGAACTGGCCCTTGAGAAATTAAATGCGTTTAGAAAACAACTAACACCTAAGCAGAGAGAACAGTTCGATTCAGTAAGCGAAAAAGATATACTAACACTTGAAAACGGTGTAATGCCACAGAGTATGGATAAATATATCTCTATTTGCTATAAAGATAAAGCTACAATTTTTGATTATATGGATAACCCGATTGTTTTTTATGATGATTGGAGCGCAATAAAAGAAAGTTATACAAATGTTCTTTGGCAAAATAATAAGGATATAGAACAACTTCTTGAGCAGAACATTATTTCAAAAGGCATGGATGAGTATTACGCTTCTATGACATATCTTATTACACAAAGCAAGTATTATCCTACAATTATTCAAGAAGATTTTGTCAGAACAACAGCAGATTTTTCTCTATCTCAAGTTGTTTCAATTTCGTGCCATTCTACAGTTGGTTGGAATGGCGAATATAAGGTTCTAGCAGAAGATATTGAAAGTCTTGTAAAACAAGATTATAAAGTTTTGGTCCTTGCAGGTACCACTAAATCTGCTAAGACTCTTACTGAAGATTTGAGGGATATGGGGTTTAATTCAATTTATATTGAAAATGATACTCTTTTGAAACCTGGCGTTGTAGCTGTATCAGCTGGTCGTACAGCTCAAGGATTTGAACTACCTATGCAAAAAATTTGTCTTATAACAGGACATAAGCGGAATGTATCTCGGGTAAAATCTAAGAAAAAGAAAGATAAAAATGGATTAACTTCAATAGACCAAATTTCAAAAGGTGATTATGTTGTGCACCAAAATTATGGTATAGGTATTTATGACGGGATACATAATGTAAGTATGCAAGGTGTTACAAAAGATTACCTTCTTATAAAATTTGCTGGTAAGGATAGCTTATATGTCCCTGTAACACAACTAGACCTTATAAGCCGTTATACATATTCAAAAGATGATGAAAAAGTTTCACTTTCAAAACTAGGTGGAGAAAGCTGGAATAAAACAAAGCAGAAAGCGAAAAAAGCTACACAAGAGATGGCGAAAGAGTTAATCATGCTTTATGCTCAAAGAGAAAAGGCAGAAGGCTTTGCTTTTAATCCGGATACAGAATGGCAAAAAGATTTTGAAAGTAGATTTATATATAATGAAACGGATGACCAACTTCGTGCAATATCGGAAATTAAAAAGGATATGGAATCTATTCATCCTATGGAAAGACTTCTCTGTGGTGATGTTGGCGTAGGAAAGACGGAGGTTGCAATTCGTGCTGCATTTAAAGCTGTAATGAGTGGTAAGCAAGTTGCTATACTTGTACCTACTACTGTATTGGCTTGGCAACATTTCAGCACTATTACACAAAGAATGGAAAGCTTTCCAATAAATATACAACTTTTATCAAGATTTAGAAGTCCTAAACAAAGACAGTCAACTATAAGAGATATTAATGATGGCGTTGCAGATATTGTTGTTGGAACCCATGCGCTTATTCAAAAAAGTGTAAAATTTAAAAATCTAGGACTAGTTATTATAGATGAAGAGCAGCGATTTGGAGTTGCACATAAAGAAAAACTTGTGGAAGGATTTAAAGGAGTTGATGTTCTTACACTTTCAGCTACCCCTATTCCACGTACGCTAAGTATGGCTCTTAATGGCATAAGGGATATGTCTACTATAGAACAACCACCTTTTGATAGAATTCCTATTGAAACTTATGTAACTGAATACAATGAAAGTATTATAGCTGCGGCACTTAATCGAGAACTTAACCGTGGTGGTCAATGTTACTATTTACACAATAGAGTTGATGATATTGACCTTTGTGCACAAAGAGTTCAAAAAATGGCTCCAGATGCAAGAATTGGCATTGCACATGGACAGATGAACGAAACATCACTTTCAACTGTTTGGCAACAGCTTATGGATGGAGATATTGATATTCTAGTATGTACAACTATAATTGAAACAGGTTTAGATGTTTCAAATTGCAATACGATGATTATTGAAGATGCTGATAGAATGGGATTAGCTCAGCTTTATCAGATTCGTGGCCGTGTAGGACGTTCCACACGAAAAGCTTATGCGTATTTTACATTCAAAAAAGACAAGGTGTTAAACGAGGTTGCTGTTAAACGACTTAATGCCATAAAAGAATTTACTAGTTTTGGTTCTGGTTTTAAAATTGCTATGCGAGATTTACAGATTCGAGGGGCGGGTAGTGTATTAGGTAAAACTCAATCAGGTTTTATGATGAGTATAGGCTATGATTTATATATTAAATTGCTTAATCAGGCTATTGCCATTGAACGAGGGGAGAAAATAAAAACAGAAAAAAGCGATTGCGTTATTGACATTTCAGTAGACGCCTTTATTCCAGATAGTTTTATTTCTTCTACTGCAAATAGAATAGAAGCCTATAAGAGAATTGCATCACTTGAAAATGAAGATGATGTTAGCGATCTTATTGATGAATTAGTTGATCGTTATGGCGATGTACCAGAAAGTGTTATGGGCCTTGTAGAAATTTCACTTTTGCGTGTTCTTGCCGCTAGTCTTGGTATTGTGGAAATAGTTCAAAGAAAAGACTCTATTATATTTTATGGAGAAAGATTTGAAGAGTTTAATATTGCAGAATTTATAGGAAAAATAAATTATAAAATAAATATAAATTCAAAAAATAAACCTTATATTTCTGCAACAATAGCTAATGGAAAATTGCCTTTAGAAGTTATGAAGGATGTTTTACATACTTTGCAAGAATGCAAAGTTGAAAAATAAAAAATGCAGGTTAAATTCCTGCATTTTTTATTTTACAAATTATTATAAAAAGGTTATTGACAATTACGAATTTATGTTATATAATAATCAAGCATAAAAATTAACCACGGACCTTTAGCTCAGTTGGTTAGAGCATCCGGCTCATAACCGGACGGTCCACAGTTCGAGTCTGTGAAGGTCCACCAGAAAGCATCTGCGTTAGCAGATGCTTTTTTTTGCATATAAATTTGCATATAAATATTATTGAATGGTATATAACAACATTTTTTCACAAATAGCATTTAAAATTACTTGTAATGAAATGTAATGCAATGTTTTAGATATAAGAAAGGTTTTAATGTGAAAAAAGTACTATCGGTGATAGCGTTAGTAGCAACAGTTTGTGCAGCGTTGTTTTTTACAAATAATACTAATAAAGAATATAAGTGGGTGGTGAAAATTAACGGAGAATCGTTTTCACCACAACAGTTTGTGACCGCTCAGTTACAATCATGTATTGAAGCACAAATTTTTTTAGGAGAAAAAAATGTATTTGAAAGTAATATAAATGGAATGAGCGGTGAAGATTGGATAAATCAAAATTCAATATATTTATTAAAAAAATATAAGTATGTAACAGATGAAGTGAAAAAAAGAAACCTTAAATTTACGCATAGCACAAAAAAATATATTGAATCCTTTGCTAAAGAAAGATGGAGTGATGTGGAGTCGCTATACACTCAAAATGGTTTAACTGAAGAATACTATGCACAATATTTAAAATCTTCGTATGAAGAAGAACTTTTATTTAATGCATTGTATTCTGAAGGTGGAGAATTTGCTGTAAGTGATAAGGATATAACGGAGTATTTGAATAGTAACCTTTGTAGGATTGCTTTATTTTGTGTACCAAAATATAATGAAGATAAAACTCCATTTACTAATCAAAAATTAGAAAATCTTCACAAAAATGTTATAGATGGGGTAAAAAAAATAAATTCTGGTGAAGATATTTCTACAATAGCATCTCAGCTGATAAATTTTGCAGGATACGATACGAAAAATCCAATTAATATCACATACATAAGTAGTTCTGGAATAAATGTAGGTTCTGATATTTTAAAGTCAGTTTTAGGAAAGCTGTTTGAAATTGAAACAAATGAATGCATATTTTATGAGACAGAGGATTTTTATTATGTTTTTCAACGAATGGAACTTTGTGATACGCAAGTTGAGTATGTTTGTCTAAAGCAAGATGCGCTATTTCTTATGAAAAATAAGGAGTATGAAGAACTAATAAAGGATGCTTGTGACAATATGATTGTTGAGTTAAACCAGGGAGCATTGAAAAGGTACTCACCAACTCAGATAAAAATGATAATACGTTAGGAGAAAATATTTTTTATATGGAAATAAAACCAGGAATTTATAGGCATTTTAAGGGAAATGAATATAAAGTACTTTTTTCAGCTAGACATAGTGAAACGATGGAAGAAATGATAGTTTACCAAGCACTTTATGGTGAATATGGTATATGGGTACGCCCGGCCAAAATGTTTGATGAAACAATTATTAAAAATGGCGAAACAATTAAACGTTTTACTAGAATAAGTGAATAGATAACGCATATAAATATAAACAATATAATGATATAATTTTAATAAAATTTAATATGATTTTCGATATAACTTTTGCTGTATTTTTAGGCAAAGATAGTAAGATTGTATATTGATATTCTAAACACAATTTTTTATACTAAATATAATTAATATTATAAATAATTTAAATCAATATGTTTAATAATATTTGTACTATTTTACAGATTGATAAATTTTTGTCGATATTTTGTTTAATTGATATAAAAATATCGAATAATTGAGGCATATTTTGTAGATAAAATAATTGATATTTTATTGCCAAATAAAGTATAATAACACTTGAAATAGAAATAGGGGGGAATGTTTATGAGCCAGAATACTAAAAATAGAAGCCCTATGAGATATATAGGCTTTATAAGTCAACTGGCGATAACACTTCTTACACCATGTTTTTTGATGATATTCATATGCTTATGGATTAAAAATAGATTTAATTTTGGAGATTGGGTTGTTTTAGTAGGTATATTTCTTGGACTAGGCTCAGGAATTTCAAGTGTATGGATATATCTTAAACGTTCTATAAAAGAAGCTGAGGAAGAACGGCAAGAATACGAAAATCAATTTAAATAGGAGGAAACTTTATGAAAAACATGCGGCCTGAAGTGGCACATCAGTTTAATGAGATTTCTAAGATCAATTTTATTCTTACAGCGATTGAAAATCTTGGCTTTATCATATTTGCAAAATGGGATTATACTGTTCTTATAGGCTCGTTATGGGGTTTACTTATGACAGAAATATTTTTTTATCTAATATCAGTGACTGTTCCAAAAGCCCTGCGGTACGGAGATACTGAAATGGCACAAAAGGCTGTTAGAGTTTCAAATATCGAGCGCCTGTTTATTCTTGGAGTTGGTATAGTGATGGCTTTTAAACTGAATTTTATCAACGCAGTAGCAGCTTTGATTCCATTGCTGTTCACAGGAATTTCAATAAAAATATATAATTTCAGGAGAAGGGAGGAATAGAATAATGGATGTAGCCATTAACGGTCCTAAGATTGTTTTTACTTTGCCTTTTTTTGGAGGAATAAATGTAACTGAGTCAATAACGCATAGTTGGATTGTGTTACTAGTAGTTACAGGCGTATGCTATTGGCTGACTAAAGATTTGTCAGTACAAAACCCAAGTAAAAAACAAATTGTGGCCGAAAAACTTGTACTTATGGCACGAGATCTTCTCGACTCAAATATGGGCAAACAGTGGCGTGGATATCTTCCATATATAGGAACAATTCTCGCATTCAGCTTTTTGTCTAGCGTAATGAGTGTAGCCGGTCTTCGTAGTCCTACAGCAGACTTCTCTGTAACTTTAGCGATGGCTTTGGTAACTTTCGTTTTGATAGAATACAATTTCTTCAAATCAAAAGGATTCCTTGGCTTCTTCACTCGTCTTACAGAACCTGTTATTGTAATGACGCCTATGAATATTATTAGTGAGGTAGCAACACCTCTTTCATTGGCTCTTCGTCATTTCGGTAACATTGCATCTGGTGCTGTTATCACAGCACTTGTTTATGGTGCTTTGGCAAGCCTTTCAAGAGTTATTCTTGGCTGGATTCCAAACACGTTTATTGCTAATATACCGGTATTTCAAGTAGGTTTACCAGCAGTATTATCAATTTATTTTGACTTGTTTTCAAGTGCAATTCAGGCTTACATTTTCTGTATGTTAACAATGGCAAACATTGCTGGCACAGCAGATTAGTAATAAATTAAATTTAAATCTAAATTAAAACAAATAGTTTTGGAGGTTATTATGGAAAAAGCATTAGTTTTGGCAGCATCAGCTATCGGTATTGGTCTCGCAATGATTGCAGGTTTGGGACCTGGTATTGGTGAAGGATATGCAGTAGGTCAGGCCTGTTCAGCTATAGGCCGTCAGCCAGAAGCTCAGGGTAAAATTCAGTCAACAATGATTCTTGGTTGTGCTATCGCAGAAACAACAGGTATTTACTCATTGGTTGTATCTTTGATTCTTCTCTTTGCTAACCCATTGGTTAAACTCCTGTAATAGTTATCTATTTATAAAAAGATACTGTGAAAGGAGGCACTTTTAATTGGAATTTCTTGAATTTTTTACCATCGACGTGTGGACAATGATTTTCACCTGGGTAAATATGTTCATACTTTATAAAGTTGTAAAAAAACTTCTCTTAAAACCTGTTATGAATGTACTTAACCAAAGAGAAAATGAAGTAAAAAAAATTTACGACGATGCTAATGAAGCCAACGAAAAAGCTGCTTCTTTAGAAAAAGAATACAGTGAAAAAATGGCACAAGCACGTGATGAAGCGGGCGAAATCATTAAGCAGGCTACTTTGAGTGCACAGAAGAGAGAAAAAGATATTATCGATTCTGCAAATCAGCAAGCTGCTGCAATTACAAAGAGAGCTGAAACAGAAATTGAACAGGAGCGTAAAAAGGCTTACCGGAACATTAAAGATGAAATTTCTGATATTTCAGTAGCTATCGCAGAAAAGATGGTACAGAGAGAAATAAAATCTGAAGATCATGAAGCTTTGATAAAACAGTTTATTGAGAATGTAGGTGAAGCATAATGAGTAATTTGTCATCTGCATATGCAGACGCTCTTTTTGAAATTGCCACAGAAGAAAATAAGCTGGACGATATACTATCCCAGAGTTTTTCTATAATGGAAATTTTGAATGAAAATCATGATTTTCTTAAACTCCTCAATACACCAACTGTAACAAAGGAGGAGAAAACAGATTTTGTTGATAAAGTTTTTAAAGATAAAATTGACATAAGTCTGTTGAATTACATCAAGGTTATGATACAACGTAAAGATACACAACGGCTTACTGATAGTTTTAAAGCTTTTGAAAAAATGTATAATAAACATAACAATATAGAAAAGGCTGTTGCTACAACTGCAATTCCAATGAATGATGAACTTAAAAATAAGCTTGTTGAAAAGTTGGAAAAAATTACAGGTAAAAAAATTATTCTTACTAATAAAGTAGAGGAAAGTTGTATTGGTGGTGTGATTTTGGAATTTAGTGATACTCAGTATAACGATTCTATATTACAAAAACTAAATACCTTGAAAAAACAGTTAAAACAATAAACTAAAAAACACATCGGTTTATACCGAAATCTAATAGAAAGCAGGTGTATCAATGCAGCTCAAACCAGAAGATATCAGCAAGATTATCAAAGAGCAAATAAAAAATTATGATAGTAAAATTGAACAGAGCGAAACTGGTACAGTAATACAAGTTGGCGACGGTATTGCAAAGGCTTATGGTCTTGAAAACTGTATGGCTAACGAGTTGATACAGTTCCCTAATGGTGAATATGGTATGGCTATGAACCTGGAAGAAAACAGTGTGTCGTTGGTTATACTTGGTAATGATGAAGGCATTAAAGAAGGAGATACTGTTAAACGCACAGGTAATGTTGTTTCAGTTCCTGTAGGCGAAAACCTTATCGGTCGTGTAGTAAATAGTCTTGGTCAGCCAATTGATGGTAAAGGTCCAATAGAATCAAAAGAAATTCGTCCTATCGAAGCACCAGCACGCGGAATTATTGAAAGAGAAAGTGTTAGTGTACCACTTCAGACAGGTATTAAAGCTATCGACAGTATGATTCCAATTGGTCGTGGACAACGTGAACTTATTATCGGTGACCGTCAGACAGGTAAAACTACTATTGCTACAGATACAATTATTAACCAGAAAGGTCAAGATGTAATTTGTATTTATGTTGCAATAGGCCAAAAAGCATCAACAGTCGCTCAATTGGTTGAAACTTTAACAGAAGCAGGAGCCATGGATTATTCAATTATTGTTGCCTCAACAGCAAGCGAACTTGCTCCTTTGCAATATATTGCACCATACGCAGGCGTTACAATGGCAGAATATTTTATGGATCATGGCAAAGATGTCCTTATCGTGTATGACGATTTGTCAAAACATGCTGTTGCTTACCGTGCACTTTCACTTCTTATACGTCGTCCACCAGGACGTGAAGCATATCCAGGTGATGTTTTCTATCTGCATTCACGTCTTTTGGAACGAGCTGCTCGTGTTTCTTCTGAATATGGTGGGGGATCAATTACAGCTTTGCCTATTATCGAAACACAGGCAGGTGATGTTTCAGCTTATATACCTACAAACGTTATTTCAATTACAGACGGTCAGTTGTTCCTAGAAACGGAGCTATTCAACTCAGGTATACGTCCAGCTGTTAACCCAGGTATTTCGGTTAGTCGTGTAGGTGGCTCAGCACAAATTAAAGCAATGAAAAAAGTTGCTGGTCAGCTTAAACTTTTGTATTCACAGTATATAGAACTAAAAAGTTTTTCACAGTTTGGTTCTGATCTTGACCAAGATACAAAAGCTCGTCTTGACCAAGGTGCAAGGATTGTGGAGGTTCTTAAACAGCCACAGACAGCACCTGTACCTGTTGCATTACAGGTAGTCATAATATATGCGGTTACAAATAATTATCTTTCAGATATTGCTGTTGAAGATATAGCTGAATTTGAAAAAGGACTTTTTGAATTTATTATGACCCAGAGACCTGAAATAGTTAATGCAATTAACGAAACTAAAGACATGAGCAAAGAAACCGAAGATAACATTATTAACGCAATCGTTGATTTCAAATCAAAATTTGTACCATCAAAATAAGAGAAAGGAAGGTGTAAGCTATGGCAGGCGGTTCAATGAAGGACATTAAAACACGTATAAAAAGCGTTGAAAGTACCATGCAAATAACCAAGGCCATGGAACTTGTTGCTTCTTCCAAATTGAGAAAAGCTAGGGAAAGAGTGGATAGAGCTCGTCCATATTTTTTGGCACTCTATCAAACCCTTAATAATATTGCTGCTTCTAACACCGATTTCTCTTCTGTTTATTTAATTAAACGTCCGGTTAAGAAGATAGGCTATATGCTTATTGCCGGCGACAGAGGCCTTGCAGGAGGCTATAATAACAACTTGTTTAAAATGTTTATGGCACACAAAGGTGATAATGATGTTTGTGTAATTCCTGTTGGCAAAAAAGCGGTAGAATTTTGCAAGAGAAAAAATATTGAAATCATTACAGAAGATTATGCTTTGGTAGAGGATGTCACAATGGACACTTGTACAGAAATCGGCAGTATCATGTCTGTGATGTTCAAAGAAGGCAAAATAGATGAATTCCATATTTGTTATACAACATTTGTTTCTATGTTGTCACAACGACCGGAAATGATGCAGGTTTTGCCTATAGTAAATATGAATAATACAGAAAAAAGCAGTGGGACACATACTGTAACGAGCTATGAACCAGATGTTGAAACATTGTTCGATATGATAGTTCCACAATATGCATCAGGTCTCGCTTGGGGCGCTGTGACAGAAAGTTGGGCCAGTGAACTGGCAGCAAGAAGAACTGCTATGGATTCTGCTTCAAAGAATGCAGATGAGATGGTTAGTCAACTTTCTTTGCAGTATAATCGTGCGAGACAGGCGGCCATTACTCAGGAAATTACTGAGATTGTTGGCGGAGCAGGCGAAAGTTAAGATCGCCTAATATAATTAAAATCTGATAAAGGAGAAACTAAATGAGCCAGTCAAATATAGGCAAGGTTGTACAAGTTACAGGCGCTGTTATTGATGTTCGTTTTGAAGAAGGTCATCTTCCAGCCTTGCTCAATGCTATTGAAGTTGAAAATGGCGACAAAAAACTGGTGGTTGAAGTTGCGCAACACCTAGGTGATGATGTAGTAAGATGTATTGCTATGGCATCAACAGATGGTCTTGTTCGCGGCGCAAAAGCTGTGGACACAGGTAGCACAATCACAGTTCCAGTTGGACATGAAACACTTGGCAGAATTTTTAATGTTCTTGGTGAAGCAGTTGATAATAAACCTCAGCCAGAAACAGCAAAAAGAATGCCTATTCACGCAAAAGCACCATCATATGAAGAACAGGCTACAAGTGCTGAAATTTTGGAAACAGGTATCAAAGTTATCGATCTTATCTGTCCATATACAAAGGGCGGTAAAATTGGTCTATTTGGTGGTGCTGGTGTAGGTAAAACAGTTCTTATTCAGGAACTAATTTCTAATGTTGCTAACCAGCACGGTGGTATATCAGTATTTGCAGGTGTTGGTGAAAGAACTAGAGAAGGTAATGACCTTTATAACGAAATGATTGAAAGTGGCGTTATTAACAAAACTGCTTTGGTATATGGTCAGATGAATGAACCACCAGGGGCAAGAATGAGGGTCGCACTTTCCGGTCTTACAATGGCAGAATACTTCCGTGATGAAGAAAATCAGGATGTTCTTTTGTTCATTGATAATATTTTCCGTTTCACACAGGCAGGTAGTGAAGTTTCAGCTCTCTTGGGCCGTATGCCTTCAGCTGTTGGATATCAGCCAACACTTGCAACAGAAATGGGTGCTTTGCAGGAAAGAATAACCTCAACTAAAAAAGGTTCTATTACATCAATTCAAGCAGTTTATGTTCCAGCTGATGACTTGACAGACCCTGCGCCTGCAACTACATTTGCTCATTTGGATGCTACAACAACTCTTTCAAGAAATATTGCATCTTTGGGCATTTATCCAGCTGTTGACCCACTTGATTCTTCAAGCCGTGTTCTATCACCTTCAATTGTAGGACAAGAACATTATTCGGTAGCTCGTGGCGTACAAAGTACATTACAGAGATATAAAGAACTTCAGGATATCATTGCTATTATGGGTATGGATGAACTATCCGAAGAAGATAAATTGACAGTTAACCGTGCTAGAAAGATTCAGCGTTTTCTTTCACAACCATTCTCTGTTGCGGAACAATTTACAGGTATGAAAGGTAAATACGTTCCACTTAAAGACACCATTCGTGGATTCAAGGAAATTCTTGAAGGTAAGTATGACGATTTGCCTGAATCAGCATTCTTGTTTGCAGGTCCAATCGAGGATGTTATCGAAAGAGCTAAAAAGGGGGAATAGCCCATGGCAACATTCAACCTTAAAATAGTCACACCATTCGGTATGCATTACGAAGGCCCAGCTGAAGCTATTACTGTTCGTGCAGTTACAGGTGATATATCAATTTGGGCTAACCATATTGATATAGTTACAGCTTTGGGTATTGGTAAAGCGACTATTACAGCAAATGGAGAAAAGAAAATTGCTGCATGTAGTGGAGGTGTTTTATCTGCAATCAAAGGTGAGGTTACAGTATTGGCTTCAACTTTTGAATGGGCAGACGAAATAGATCTTGAACGTGCTCAATCTGCTCTCGAAAAAGGTAAAGAAGAATTGAAATCTGCAAAAGATCAAAAAGATGTTGAGCTTGCTCGACTCAAAATAAAACGTGCACTTATGCGTGAGTCGGTAAAAAAAGAACATTAAAATAAAAGGCTCCGATTTTTGGAGCCTTTTTGTTTTATATATTCAACATTATGTTTATATGTAATATGTAAATAAGGTAATATCATTTTAAAGAATATAGATAAAATTTTAAATTTTTATTTTTTTTAAAAAAAGTGTTGACATTTGGTAATTGTTAGTGTATAATCAATCTTGCACTTGAGAAATACAAGTAACGGGATGTGGCTCAGTTTGGTAGAGCGCCTGGTTTGGGACCAGGATGCCGCAG
>JAHHTS010000050.1 GCA_020024475.1 Oscillospiraceae bacterium | reverse complement strand
CAAGTTTTCCATTTCCTAAACAATATGCTTTTTTTCCATCTGGATAATTTACCCAACCTTTTGACCGACCATAACCTGCTTCATGCCAAAATTGATATGCCTGTCCATCTGCTACTACATGACCTACTTGCATATATCCATTTTGGTCGAAATAATAGTAATATCCATCAATCAACGTGTATCCAGTAGCAAACCTTCCATCTGCAAAACAATATTTTTTTCCATAAGCATCTGTAATCCAATGCGATTTCGTCTGTTCTATTACTTTTTCTGATTCTTCAGGTAAATTGAAGGAATCTTCATGGACATTTACATCGCTATCCTGATTTTCTGGCACATTTTGATCTTCCATTAAAATATCATCATTTTGCGAATCTGTACTTTCTTTTGGATCTTGCAGTAATGCTTGAACATTCTCTCTGTTATTTAACAACTCCGTTTTGATATAATCATACAACTCTTGTTCTATATTTTCATTTTTTCCAGATGATAATTTCTTATATGAGATTAATTCATGAATACCATGCTTACTTTCTACAGAAAATACGTTATATGCTGCTCCCACTTCTTCTATTTCCAGAAAATCTTTTATGATTTTTACCGTATTTTCATTTTCATAATTTCCTGACAAAACATTTTCTAAAAATAAATACAACTGATCAGTTGTAAACGATTTATTATCAGACCCCATCACTATCATTTCTTGATTTTCATATGGATATACATTCTCATATGCATTTGATTCAAATTTATCTTGGGAAATGTAATTTACAAACTGATATTCAAGTTTCTCGATAGAAACATTTGTAATTTCATCACTCCACTGTAAATTTTCACAAAGTGAAAATTCTGGGTGCTGTTTATTTATATTCTTATGTAAATTTGTTAATAATCTAATTAATGTTGTCTTTGAATCCTCTGACCACACAGAAATCTCATACTCTAACTCTTTTTGTTCCTCTACAACTTCTTCTTTATGCTCTTCTACCGATTCTTCTTTATGCTCTTCTACCAATTCTTCTTTATAATACTCTACGTTAGTTTCATCTGATGCAAATGTTGCTTGACTCCAGAAAGAAAACAAACAAATCACAAACATCATACAAAACAGTACAATCTTTTTTCTCATAATTTATCTCATTCCTCTTGGTTCTTTATCACTTAACTTATAAAAGATACACTGTTTAATCTCTTTTAAATATGTCTCTTGTGTACACCTTGTCTTTAACATCATCAAGAATCGAATCATATCTGTTAGCAATAATTGCCTGGCTCATTTCTTTAAATTTATCTATGTCATTTATAATTTTTGATCCAAAAAATGTAGATTCATCCTCAAGGGAAGGCTCATATACAACAACTATCGCTCCTTTAGCCTTAATACGTTTCATCACTCCTTGAATAGATGACTGGCGGAAATTATCAGAATGTGATTTCATAGTCAAGCGATATACTCCTATAACACATTCTTTTTCTTGATCTACTGAAAACTCACCACTGTTATAATAATCATAATAACCCGCTTTAGCCAAAACTCTATCCGCAATAAAATCTTTTCTTGTTCGATTTGATTCTACAATCGCTGACATCATATTCTGAGGTAC
Organism: Oscillospiraceae bacterium; assembly: GCA_020024475.1. GTDB lineage: Bacteria > Bacillota > Clostridia > Oscillospirales > Ruminococcaceae > RGIG3102. Next base: position 13,711 of record JAHHTS010000050.1, on the reverse strand, counting down.
ATCTTGATAATTTGCAAGTAGCTGTTTTGTATCTTTTGGAAGACAATACCCACCATAACCAAAAGATGGATTATTATAATGGGAACCTATACGTGGATCCAAACATACTCCATTAATAATCTGTTGTGTGTTTAACCCTTTTAATTCTGCATATGTATCAAGTTCATTAAAATATGAAACCCGAAGTGCAAGATATGTATTTGAAAATAGTTTAACCGCTTCTGCCTCTGTAAATCCCATAATTAAAGTGTCTATGTCCTCTTTAATTGCTCCTTCTTGAAGCAATTTTGCAAATATATTCGCTACATTTACCAAGTGCAAATTTTCAGAATCTGTCCCCACAATAATCCTTGATGGATACAAATTATCATAAAGTGCTTTTGATTCTCTAAGAAATTCTGGACTAAAAATAATATTATCGCAACAATATTTTTCTCTCACATGAGCAGTAAAACCAACTGGAATCGTAGACTTTATAACCATAATTGCTTCTGGATTACATTTTATAACCATTTGAATGACTGACTCGACAGCTGATGTGTCAAAGAAATTCCTTTTGCTATCATAATTTGTAGGAGTTGCAATAACAACGAAATCTGCATCTTTGTATGCTGCTTCACCATCTAATGTAGCTGTCAAATTTAATTTTTTTTCTACGAAATATTTTTCAATATATTCGTCCTGAATAGGTGACTTTCTATTATTGATTAAATTTACTTTTTCTGGAACTATATCTACAGCAGTTACTTGGTGATGTTGTGCAAGCAATGTTGCAATGGAGAGTCCTACATACCCAGTTCCAGCTACTGCGATTTTTAAATCCGAAAATTCTTTCATTACACACCCTCCTTACTAACGATCCCCATACATACTTTCATAATAGTTCTGATATTCACCGCTTATAATAGTTTCCCACCATTGTCTATTATCTAAATACCACTGGATTGTCTTTTGAATTCCATCTTCAAACTTAGTTTCTGGAAGCCAGCCAAGCTCATCATGAATCTTTGTCGGATCAATTGCATAACGCATATCATGTCCTTTTCTATCTGCTACATAAGTAATCAAGTTTTCTGATTTGCCAAGAGCTTCACACATGATTTTTACAATATCAATATTTTTCATTTCATTATGTCCGCCAACATTATAAACTTCGCCAATTCTACCTTTATGTATAATCAAATCAATAGCCTTGCAGTGATCGTCTACATAAAGCCAATCTCTAACGTTCAATCCCTCGCCATAAACTGGAAGTGACTTATCATTAAGGCAATTTGCAATTATAAGAGGAATAAGTTTTTCTGGAAATTGATATGGTCCATAATTATTCGAACATCTACTTATCGAAACAGGCAATCCGTATGTTCTATAATATGCAAGCACTAATAAATCGGCAGATGCCTTTGAACTACTATATGGACTGCTTGTATGAATTGGCGTTTCTTCTGTAAAGAATAAATCTGGTCTATCTAAAGGTAAATCGCCGTAAACCTCATCCGTACTAACCTGATGATATCTTTGTATTCCATATTTTCGACATGCATCCATCAATACTGCTGTTCCTATAATATTTGTATTTAGAAAAATTTCAGGCTCCTCAATTGAACGATCAACGTGACTTTCTGCCGCAAAATTTACTATAATATCTGGATTTTCTTCTTCAAACAGATCATATACCGCATTTCTATCACATATATCTAATTTAACAAATCGAAATTGTGGATTATCCATCACTGAAGAGAGCGTAGATAAATTCCCAGCATAAGTAAGTTTATCCAAACATATAATTCTATACTGCGGATGTTTTTTTAACATATAAAATATAAAATTGCTACCTATAAATCCTGCTCCACCTGTTACAATAATATTCATCTTATCACTCCCTAAAAAATTAATTTATTATCTGCAACTCTTCTTAAATGTTCACCATATGGTGACTTTCCGTACATTTCAGCTGATTCTAATAGTTTTGATTTATCAATCCACTCTTCATAGTATGCAATCTCTTCTGGCGCTGAAATAACCACGCCTTGTCTATTCTGAACCGTTTGAACAAATGAAGAGGCTTCCATAAGACTATCCATAGTTCCTGTATCTAACCAAGCAAATCCTCTTCCTAATATCTGTACTTTTAATTTATTTTCTTTTAAATACATATCATTAAGAGTTGTAATTTCCAGTTCACCTCGGTTGGAAGGCTTTACATTTTTTGCCATTCTAGAAACTTTGGGTGGATAAAAATATAATCCTGTAATACAATAATTTGATTTCGGTTTTTCTGGTTTTTCCTCAACTGAAATTACAGTTTTGTCTTGATCAAACTCCACAATTCCAAATCTTTCAGGATCTTTGACATAATACCCAAAAATAGTTGCCTCTCCATTTTGCGCATTTTTAACAGCTTCTTGCAAATTTTTTCTAAACCAACCTCCATAAAAAATATTATCTCCTAACACTAATGCACATGCATCATTTCCGATAAATTCTTCACCAATGATAAAGGCCTGTGCCAAACCATCTGGACTTGGCTGAACTGCATACGATAAACTAATTCCAAACTGACTTCCATCTCCTAATAGCGCTTCAAATCTTGATGTATCTTCTGGTGTTGAAATAATCAATATCTCACGTATTCCTGCCAACATAAGGGTTGATAATGGATAATAGATCATCGGTTTATCATAAACAGGTAACAATTGTTTTGATGTAACTCGTGTTAACGGATACAATCTTGTTCCAGAACCTCCAGCTAAAATAATTCCTTTCATAGCTTAACCTCACTATTCTTGTTTTTTAAATTTAAAATAATACTACAAATTTTATCCACATCATTTAAATCTAAATCTGCATACAAGGGGAGTGTTAATACGTGTTCGCTTACATACAATGCTATTGGTGTTTCATTTGAATCATACACACCATTATAACATTGAAATGAACTTGTTAACGGATAAAAATATTTCCTAGCCTCTACATCATATTTAGCAAGGTGAGACATAACTTCATCACGAGTAACTCCAAAAATTTTCTCATCAAAAATAACTGGGAAATATGCAAAATTTGATTTGACATTTCTCTGGATAGGACTTAACTTTATTCCATCTATTCCACTAAGATGTTTCCTATAACGTTCTACTACTTTAGCCCTCTTTGCAATTTCTTCGTCTATATGTCTAAGATTGCATAATCCCATAGCAGCACAAAACTCATTCATTTTGGCATTAGCACCAACAAGCTCAATTTCCTCTTGATTCTTAATACCAAAATTTTTAAGTTCATATAAACGTCTTCCAAGCTCATCATCAGAAAAACATGCACATCCACCTTCGATTGTATTAAAAACCTTGGTTGCATGAAAGCTAAAACAAGAAACATCACCAAACGAGCCAATTCCTCTATTTTTATATTTAACACCAAATACATGTGCTGCATCGTAAATAACTCTTAAATTATACTTTTGGGATATGCGTTCAATTTCTTCAACGTTACACACATTTCCGTAAACATGTACGGGCATTAATGCAACTGTTTTCTCTGTAATCAACTCTTCTATTTTGTTCACATCTATTGTAAAATCGATTGGGTTAATATCACAAAAGACAGGTATTAAACCATTTCGAACAATAGCCTGTGTTGTGGAGGCAAAAGTGAATGGTGTTGTAATAACTTCACCACCCGATTTGAAATCTAATGCCTGTAACGACAATTCCAATGCCATGTGTCCGTTTGTAAATAACTCTACATTATTTACACCAAGGTAACTAAGTAATTCTTTTTGAAGTCTCTGATGTTTTTCGCCCATGTTTGTAAGCCAGTGAGACTCCCATAAATCCTTAATTTCTTCCATATATTCCTCGCATTTTGGCATAGACGATTGTGTGACTAAAATTTTTTTTCCCACGCTTATCACTTCTTCCTTTTTCGTTATTTCTCTAAACATTTTTATGTTCTATAGTAACCTTCTTTCACAAATTAAATATCTTTTATTCCAACGTAATCTGAATCCACTTTTCAGAATGATCCATCATATCTAACATTTGTTCCATACTGTCAAACTGCATCAGTAAAATTCCCAGTGTCGTATTAGCACCAGTAAATGAATTCACTATATCACCTTTCTTTTTAATAATGTGATTTTCTAGTACATTATTTTTCAAAACCTCTTTATCAATATCTATACTTTTTAAAATTCCACTTTTCAAACTATGAACAGCATAATAAGAATAAAAGCCATTCTGTTTATTATTGAAATTACATATAATTTTCATTCCCATCGCTGCACGAATAGAACACTCTACCAAATCCACCCCCGTTGCATACTTTATTATCTGTGGAATATAGTTTCCTCCATCTCGAGGAGCAACTTCCATCAAATACACATTGTAATCTTTATCAATTCTCATGTCAAAATTATATGTACAGGTTTTCATATTGAGTAACGTTAAAAGACGTTGGATTTCATTATGAATTTTATTTTGAACCTCTTCTGGCATTATATATGGAAAACTAGCAGACATTGGAACAAATGGATTTACGCATTTAGAATTAAAATGGTCGTTTGCAAAATATCTAAATATCAGCTTTCCTTCAATTGAAAGTCCATCACCAGCAATTTGGTATCCTAACTTCTCAACAAATTCTTCAACTACAATTCTATTTCCACGCGAGAAAGACATAGCTCTTTCTAATGCATTTTTAGCTTCATCAATTGAATCTATTTTCCCAACACCTTTACTGCCAGATGAATCTACTGGTTTAACTATCACGGGCATTTTAAATTTTCCCTTTTTCAAATCTTCATATGCTGCATTTATATCTTCATATCCCTCTGCTTCTGGTGTACAAAAATTGTTTTCTCTTAAAAATTTTCTAAAACAATCTTTATTACATAATATCTCAACTGACTCATATGGATTTCCAGGCAACTGTAACTTATCTGCAACATATGCAGCTGTTGGAGCAGCCGGATCAGATGCATACGCAACAATTCCATCAATTTTTTCTTTTTCTGCAATTTTCAATATTAAAGCTTTGTCTGTGGTACTAGCCAAATAAAATTTATCAGCAATATATTGGCCTGGATTATCTGGTAAATAATCACATAAGACTGTGTATATTCCTAATCTTTTTGCAGTTTCAATAGCAACAATTTGCTGCGCTGAACCCCCAAGTAACAAAATTTTTTTCACAATAATCTCTCTCCCTTTTTCATTTCATCTCATCACTCACGTTTTTTTAATAACAACATCATTATTCCAATTGCTAACCATACAATAATAATTTTCCATTCTTGAGGTTTTAGTGTGCATCCTGTTCCTGGTATTATGTATAATAAACATAACATCATCGACAAAATACTCGCGATGATACCGACAAGTGTTCCGTACTTTATTTTGAATGGCCTTGGCATATTAGGTTCTTTAATCCGTAATGCAATATACGATATTGACACAATAAAATATGCTATGCAACAAGCGAAACTCGCTACATTTGCAACCCATGTTAACATTACTCGTCCAAAAAAAGTTGATATAATAGATAGCACACCAATAAGTAAAATAGCATTTTGAGGTGTTTGATATTTCGGATGTATTTTGGAAAACCTACGTGGAAACAATCCCGATTTTGAAAGCGAATATATTGCTCTGCTTCCACCAATTAAAAATGAATTCCAACTTGTTAATATTCCACACACTCCACCCAATATTAAAACTTTCGCCATGTTGTGGCTGTTAAATGCTACAGCCATTGCCTTAGCCGCAACCAAACCAGTGGTCTTATATTCTATTTCAATTTGTGAACTATTCATTACATATCCTATTGAAAAAACAACTAATGTATAGAACGCAACAGCCAAAATAATAGACAGTACAAGAATATTTCCGAGTTTTTTTAATGGAACGTTGATTTCTTCAGCAGCTTGAGGAATCACATCAAACCCAAACAAGAAAAAAGGTGCAACCACAGCGATAGATAATGTATTTTTAATAATATCTTGATGTGTACCCTTCGCAAAAACTTGATTGTGTATATTTGACATATCACCATTTAATACTGACGATGCTATAAGTAACACACCTACTCCTGCTATTATGATTGTTAGAATGGTTTGTATTACTGCTGCTGTTTTTATCCCTCTAACATTTATAACAATAATCAGGATACAAGTTATTATAGACAATAATAACCAAGATGCATATATATCAAATCCAGACACTGTATATAAGTACCCTTTCATAAATCCAGGAAACAAATACTGTATTACAGTTGCAAATGAACACGCTTCAAAGCAAACAACTCCAACATAACTTAATATAAGTATCCACATACATATTCCCGCAATATAATGACCATATGCATGATTACAAAATCCAAATACACCTTCTTTAGGAAGAGCAGTCGTTAACTCAGAGTATACTAACCCCACAAAATATATCATCGTTCCACCAATAATAAACCCTAATGCAGTTCCCAACACCCCTGCTTGTTTTATCCATTCGCCTGAGGAAACAACCCATCCCCATCCAATCATTGCGCCAAAAGCAATCATCAAAACATCTAAAGTATTCATTGATTTTGAATGGTTTAATTTCATATTATTCTGCTCCTCGTTAAAATCATACTAGACTGTATGATTATATATTTTCTTAATTTTTTCAAAATTATCAAAATGAATTAACATATCGTGTCCATTCTCATCTAATATTTGAACCTTACTATCTATATACTTTATGTCTGCTATCATTTGTTCTATATCGTCTGAATAAAATGTTACAATGGCTCCATATCTATATATATCAATATGTTTTCCTATCTTTGCTATAACATTTATATTTCTTCCTTTGATATTTAACAAATCATCAAATCCTTTAACGGATTTAACAATCCCTGCTTGTTTTGTCCATAAAATATAAGAACAAGCGCACTGAATACTATTATCTGTTTGATTGCAAGGCAACTTAGATACCTCATTTTTCCCATTGACAACATAATCAACTAGCCACTTCATAGCGTTAAAGCCTCGAACATTACTTAATGGCAGCCAAAGCATTTCTCCTGATAAACGATGTCCTATTTCTAGTGCATTAAGGCTATTATCTTCATCAGCCATAAATTCAATCCAAACGATACCATCTCTATAGCCTAAATCTTTTAATAATTTCTTTACTTTGGAATCTACATCTTTATTATATTGCTCTAATGCATCAGCCACAGACATATTTACAGAATAACAATTTTCTGGCATGCCTGACTGCGATAGCATTGTCCAAAAATTCACTAAACGAGCTTCTCCATCTGCCAGAGCATAAAACGCTGTATATTCTTTACCTTTTAATAATTTTTCTATAACTATGTTTCCACTAATCGATATTTCTTTGGCCTTCTCATACCCTTCTAAAAATTGCTGTTTATTATAGCAATAACTAAATCCTCTATTAGCGCTGGCATCTATTGGTTTGACAACAACTGGGAAATCTATGTTATCTATTTCTTCATCTGTAGGAACATTTGAAACAAAGTACTGTTTTGCAGTTGGAACCCCATATTTACGACATTTTTCTTTAAATGCAGCTTTATTTCTACTATATGCCCACACATTACTATCACAATAAAATGGGGTATGTAATCTTTCAGAAAGCTTAACTGCCTGTGTAACATTAAAATCACTTACACCACTAAGAACTCCTGTTATCCCTTCTTCTACACACTTCTTTTCAAGTTTGTCTATATCAGCAGTGCTTATCATCCAGCTTTCGTCAGCAATAAGTTTAGCATTTGATTCTTCTGGCTCAAGATAATCTGTAACAACTGTGTAAACTCCAATACTTTTGGCATACTCTATCATTTTGACTGAACCACTGCTTGTCCCAAGCATTAATATCTTTTTCATAATTCTTCTCCTTTTGTAAGTCTAGCAGATTTTTTACCTTTATTTAGTGAATTATATTTATCGGCTTAATTACGCCTATTTCTTTTTTTAGACAAATTTTTCATGATTTCCAATAAATAAATAAACGATTCATTTTTACAAATAAAAGATAACACTATATATATAATTCCACCTGACATTACTTGAATTATTAATAGTGCAAGAATATTTAATTTGATTTTTCCTATGAAATATACGCCAATTGCCATAATACCTGCCAGCAATAAACTAGATCCCATATCTTTTAACTGATCTAAATAATAATAGTTTAAAAGTTTTTTGTTCGGCCAAGAATTTATTATAATCCCTGTAAATGTTGTAACAAGAGAGCTTAACGCAATGGCCATAACTCCATACTTCATTGATACAACTAATAAGAATAATCCAATCATTTTTTTTACGATCTCTAATCTTAAAAATAAATCACTTCGCCCCATTGCTTTTATCGCATTTAGATTTGATGTATGAATTGGATAAAATAAATATGCAACACAAAAAATCTGCAAAAATGGAACACAATCAAGCCACTTTTCAGATAAAACAATTATAATAACATTTTTAGCTGTTACAAACAGTCCGAACATCAATGGTGCCATTACATATGTACTTACTTTAATTGCTCTACGGGTCATGTTTTTTACATTTTCCTTGTTGTCCTGTTCTTTTGACATAGTTGGTAAAAGCACACTATCAATTGAAGAATTTATATTTGTTACCAGAATATTAGGGAATTGATCTCCTTGATTGTAATATGCAAGATCGCTTTTTGAATACATTTTTCCAATTAATAACTGTCTTAAGTTTCCATAAACGGCATCTAACAAGGCCGAAGCAAGTAATTTCCATCCATATGAAATCAGTGTTTTTAATCGAATAAACGAAAACATTAACTTCGGTCTCCATTTTACCGTAAACCATAGAACAAGTGTATCTGTTCCGATATTCACAAGTTTTTGAGCAACTAAAGCCCATACTCCTTTTCCCAATATTGCTAGAATTATTCCGACCACTGCCGATAATATTGTTCCACCAATGGTTGCGAAAAAGAATTTTTTGAACATCATATTTCTTGAGACATATGCCTGTTGAACATTTTTCAAGCCAGATATAACAACCGTTAAACATAATACTCTTATTATTGGTATTAATGACATATCATCATAAAATGATGCCATATATGGTGCTGTCACAAAAATAATTGCATATATTATAAAACACCATACCACATTAAAATAAAAAACAGATGCATAATCTAAATCATCCACTTCTTTTTTTTGAATAAGTGCATTTCCCAAACCACTATCTACAAAAACCTGTGATATCTGCGCAATAACTACGACTAATGCTATTGTTCCGTATGCCTCTGGTGCCAACAATCTTGCTAAAACAATTGACACTATAAGCTGTATAATTTGTGCTCCAAATCTTTCAGCAATTCGCCATATTAAATTAGACGCAACGCTTTCTTTACTAGTATTACTTTTTGATTCCATCTTCTTCCTCTTCTATCTAGAATGTCTTTTGTTCAAATGTTCAACGCGACATCTATAAATAGATCTTATCAGCCCTGGAAAAATTGTACCAAGCTTGATAAATAACCTTTTATTCCCCGATAGAGTTTCAAATATTACTTTATTTTCATTACTTAATAATTTATTGTAATTTTTTGAAATAATAGCTTCTTTAAACATGTATATTCCATTTCTTCTGCAACAAATATCATGATATTTATAATTTGAATATTTATCAAATTCTGATATAACTTTTTCCATGTCCACAAGGTGATTTACATATACATTATTATTTGCATTTCCTATCCTACTACTCCAACTTCCTTCAACACCTCTGCGATAGCAAGACATAGATTCATTTATGTAATACACATTTCCTAACTGTCCAAAATATAAAAGCATAATTTCATCACCAACACTTGCAATATTTTTAAATGAAATATCTTCTGTTTTAAATTTTAGCCAACTATTAGTTCTCAACATATAACTACTTGTGTGAAAGCTATACGACTCACACATTTCTAAGAACTTATCTGATTTAATAATTCCTTCTTCTATTTCATAATTAGGATAATATTGTCCATTTTTATTGCCCTTTATATCTACTTCTGCCACTTTATGAACGCACATCTCACAATCCAAATTATTGTCTAACGCATCTACTTGTTTTTGAAGCTTTAACGCATCCTCCCAATAATCATCCCCTTCACAATATGCGATATATTCTGAATCTACTATAGGTATAATATATTTCACATCCATATCAATATTTTTAGAATATTGATTTTCTTTTTGATATATTCCATCTATTTTATCTGGATAAAGTTTCTCATACTTTCTTATAATATCTGCACTCTTATCCGTGGAAGCATCATCATGAACTATAACACTGAATTTAAAATTGGTCTCTTGAGTTACAAATCCATCTAACGTCTTTGCTATAAATTCTTCATGATTATATACAAAACATATAATCGTCACCTTGTTTTTTTTCATTTTTTATTGTAATTTCCTCTCTTTTTTTGCGAAACATAACAAACAAAATATATTAAAACAGTTGATAAAATAGCTGACAAAACAAAATCTGTGCGCACCATAGGCACGTTTGTTAATAAAATTGTCAACTTAACTGCGACAAACATTGAAATGCATTTTCCAATTTTGGTATAAGTTAATGCACAGCCCTGAGCTAATAGATTTAATAAAATTGGGTACATCATAACCCCTATTATCCCAAAATGCATATATGCTTCTGCAAACATTCCAGTGTTAGGTGAAACAACATTTCCGTTAAAATATAATCTATTTATTATATCCAACGGTCCCTCGGCATATACATCACTAAAAATATTCTGTAAAATAAATGTATTTTGACTCCAATGTATTTTCTTATTTGAAGAAAAAAATTCATAATACACCTCATTAAGTCTTGCTGGCAAATACATTTCTCTTCTAATGATGTATGTGTAAATAAAACTACTACCTTTTATTAATACAACACAAAATGATATGACTATCAAAATCAACATTCCTACATATATCAACCTTGATCCAAAATCCAACAAATTAAGCTTATTTAATATAAAAATAAACACTATGATTGGAACCATAAACAACATGCCTTTTCCAGCCTCAATGGAGTACTGTGATAAGATAGTTACGACAGAAATAATAACCCCAATAACACTATGATTAACTAATGAATATAATAAATATATTGGAGTGATAAAGCTTATTAGATTAACTAATAACGAAATAACATATGCGAACAATGTACCAGATATATTGTCTAAAAAAGTGGCGTACTGCGCTCTAACTGAATACACTATATCATGTGAAATAGATATATTAAATGTAAATCCGTTATAATATATTTTAAATATAATATATGTAATGCACAGAGCACCAAAAAAAATACTTAACCATTTCTTCTTGTTTACAATTGTGTTCTCACAACATGTATTCTCTCTGCTATTATTAGCAAATTTATTCTTCAAATGCAAAAATGCTCTTATGTCTTTCCAATCAACTGAAAGCAGATGTATTATTAATACTGTATATATTGTTGTCAGAATCATGTATACATACGTCACTTGATTGAGTGAATATGACGCATTAACCGGCAAATAATACAAACAAAACAGAATACTTACAAATATCTTGATAAAATAAACGTTATATTTTCTTGTAAGCATAAAAAGCATTACTGCAGTATATGTGATTAATGGAATTATATCCTTGATAGTAAGCGATAGATAGCTTTTCAAATTCACACCATAACTAACATTTGGAAAATATGATGTGTGATTCAATAACTTGAATGTAATAAATGAATAAAGTACCCTGACAATGAACAATACTACCGCATCTATTAAAATAGAGTCGTTTTTTATAAATGTTACACATTTGTCATACATATTTTTTATATTACCAGTCATTTAAGAAATTCCCCTTATCTACATAATTTAAAACTAACGTTTATTCTTTTAAAATTCATTTGCCCCATTTTTCATTGTGTACAGTATATCCAAAAATTTTTTATCCATCTTCCTTGCTGACTTCACTGCATATGCAACAATGAGCATAGGGTATATCATTCTAAAACAAGCCTTCATGAGTGCTCCTTTATCATAAAAATATTTATCATTATACCCTTCAAACCAGCTGGACTTCTCCTGGTATACATCAGCTAGAATAAAGGGGTATGTATAAAGTTTTAGATTTTTCTTTAAACACTCTCGAATAAACAATGTATCTTCACCCGAACCATATTTAGCACCACCACCAAACATTTCAGAAAAATAAATTGCATTTTTCTTTAAAGATTCTTTCTTAATAACTAGGCGTACTGCTCCATAATTCAGAAAATTATATGTACGAACGCGTTTTATCTCTGCATTTTCTCTGCGACCCATGTCTTGACCTATAGTATTTACATTGAATATAAATCCATCTGCATCAGGAGACTTTTGGAAAGCCTTTTGAATTTCTTCAAAAGCCCCATCTCGATACTTTATATCATCATCAGCAAAAACTAAAATATCGTCACCTGAATTTAACAATGCAATATTTCGATTAATTCCAACCCCTTTTGTATTATGCGTTATAAAGCGTATTCTATTATCTTTTGTATATTGCTCAGAATAATCAAATTTATCAGCTTGATTTGCTACAATAACATCAACATCACTAGGTATATTCATCTCTTCAACAAAATCTGCCGTATCTCTATTCATTGTTACAATTAAAACCTCAATATCCCCCATATCATTTCCACATAATTATAATTATGCAATTCCTTTCCAAAATCATTTAGTTCACATTATATGTTTTTTCATATCTGATTTTCTTTAACACACCATAAAAAAGATTCCATATTGCATACCATAATGCAACTGGTACAGATTTTTCATCACAAAAATGAAAAAGATCATAATGGCTTTTTAACTTTTTTTTCAATTTATCATGTGAAATAGAAACTTTTCTTATTCTATACTCAGCAAGATTTTCTTTTAATAAATAACAATTCTCTTTTTTACATAATTGTAGTAAAATCGCATAGTCATTATTTTTTTTTATATCCTTTATCTGTATCAATCCATATTTTTTTGCATTATACATAAACGTAAGACAACCTGGATACCCATAATTATACATCTTGTGTTTTGTTATTACTTCCGGGCCTGAAACATATATATATAATGGTTTAGATTCTTCATCAATCTTTACATATTCATGATAAGAAAATTTATAATTATATTTTTCCATGAAGGCAACTTGTTTTTCAAGTTTTTCAGGAAGCCATAAATCATCTGAATCCAAGAAAGCAATCCACTCACCATTAGATTCACGTATTGCTCTATTTCTCGTTAATGCTGCTCCACTATTTTTTTCGTTTTTGAAATATTTAATTCGCTCATCATCAAACTTTTTAACAACATCATCTGTATTATCTGTAGAACAATCATCTACTATTATCAATTCCCAATTCTTATATGTCTGATTTAATACAGATTGAATACTTTCACTAATGAATTGAGCAGTATTCCATGATGGCATTATGATTGATACTAAACCATCCACTATTTCTTTATTCACTTCTTATACCCCTTAACAATCTTACTATATGTTTGTATTACATAATCCACCTCCTCATCGCTAAGACAAGTATGAAGTGGAAGTGTGATCTCGTTAGCAAATCTTTCATAAGAATTCGGATAATCTTTAATATCAAATCCTAAATTTTTATAAGCTGTGTGCATAGGCAACG
>JAHHTS010000005.1 GCA_020024475.1 Oscillospiraceae bacterium | reverse complement strand
CAATTATTTTTTACTTTATTAGATATAAAAAAATATTGATATTATGTTATATAAGTTATACAAAACTTCCAAATAATATAATAAATATATATTTTTACCATAAAATAACACTATATTTTCATCAAAAAAGTATTGACAAAGAAATAGTTGAGATATAAACTACATTTAGTAGTCCATAAGGACTAAAATAATATTATAAAGGAGAACATTATTATGGCAAGATACGGTTGTGTAGTATGCGGTTGGGTATACGATGAAGAACTTGGTGATGAAGAATTGGGCATCGCTCCAGGCACACTTTTTGAAGATCTCCCAGATGATTTTGTATGTCCACTTTGTGGCGTTGGCATTGATCAGTTTGAAATTGCTGACTAATTAAATTGTATTCAAAAGCAGGGGAAGCCCTGCTTTTTTGTTTTAGATTGCTTATAGTTTTATTTTAAATCATAAAAAGAAGGATATATTATGATTGATATTTCAATAGAAGCAAAAAAAGTGCTTGAAACACTAAATAATGCAGGATATGAGGCATATGTTGTAGGTGGAGCTGTGCGTAGCGCTATTATGAACCTTAATTTTGATGATATTGATATAACAACAAATGCTTTACCATGTAATGTAAAAGAACTTTTCAGCAATTATAGAACTATAGATACTGGGATAAAACATGGTACTGTAACAGTAGTGATTGATGATTGTAATATAGAAATAACTACTTTTAGAACTGAAAATAATTATAACGATAATAGACATCCAGATGTTATTGAATTTACAAGTAGTTTAGCCGAAGATTGTGCTCGTCGTGATTTTACTATGAACGCTATATATTTTAACCCACAAAAAGGTTTGATAGATTTTTATGATGGTAAAACCGATATTGAAAATAAGACTATAAGATGTGTTGGCGAACCAGATAAAAGATTTAAAGAGGATGCATTAAGAATATTGCGAGCTATAAGATTTTCATCATTACTAGGATTTAATATAGAGGAAAATACGAAACGAGCAATTTTTAAAAACTGTCATCTCTTGAAAAAAATTGCCCCAGAAAGAGTTTATATAGAATTACAAAAAATACTTTGTGGTAAAAATATAAAAATGGTTTTATTAGAATATGTTGATGTGTTTGCGGTTATAATACCACCAATTAAAAAAATGGAAAACTTTGATCAAAAAAACCCACATCATATATATGATATTTTAACGCATACTGCTATAGTTATAGAAAATGTACCATCAATTCCAAATCTCAGGTTAGCAGCATTGTTTCATGATATGGGAAAACCAGACACATTTACATTAGACCAAAAAGGTATTGGTCACTTTTATGGTCATGCTTCTATAAGCCTTGAATATACAAAAATAATCCTTAAAAAACTAAAGGTTTCTAATTATGATTATAGTATTATTACGAAGCTCGTTAAATATCATGATACCGAAATTAAAGCAGAAGAAAAATATGTTTTACATGCATTAAATAAGCATGGTCAAGAGTTTTTGAGGCTTTTGTTATTACTTAAAAGAGCAGATAATAAAGGACAGAATACAAGAGATTTTGACCGCACTGAAGAATATGATAGAGTAGAACATATACTAAATTTAATATTTGAAAAACAAAAGGCATTTTCTTTAAAGCAACTCAATATAAATGGTAATGACATTATAAAATTAGGTGTAAAGCCATCTAAAATTACAGGCGAAATACTTAATAAATTATTAAATATGGTTATAGAAGGAAAAGTATCTAATAGTAATGAAGAACTAGTTAAATGTGCTCGAGAAATAATAAATAAAACAATGTTCTAGATATAAATATAACATTGTTTTATTTACGAAAATTGACATTAATTAATACTTAAATAGTTTTTTATGTAATATAAGAATTTTATGATTAAAAGCAGATATAGTAGTCAAGTAATATATGTATATTAGATATTTTGTCATAAAAATATAAATACATGGGTAGTATAGAAAAAAGACATATATTTATTACAAAATTTTAACAAACAGGCATATTTTTTTTGATTTGGATAATATTAAACATAAACGTATATCAATTAAATGATATAACTAAAAATCAAAAAGGAGCAAAATA
This sequence comes from Oscillospiraceae bacterium, assembly GCA_020024475.1. Lineage (GTDB taxonomy): Bacteria > Bacillota > Clostridia > Oscillospirales > Ruminococcaceae > RGIG3102. The sequence goes on along the minus strand of JAHHTS010000005.1, from coordinate 54,249 downwards.
TGAAGAAGATATTTTCATTGCTAATGGCTGTTGCAATCGCTTTTGGAATGACAGCTTGTGGTTCATCAAATAACAGCAAACCAAATAGTGATTTTAATTACAAAGTAGGTGTAGCTAGTTTGACGCACACAAATAACACATATGGATATACAGAAGGTAAAAATGGTAGAGGAGCTGTGACTACAACAAATGTTGCAGCAGTTTTTGACCAAAACGGTAAAATTGTTAAAATTTCAATTGATGAAACAGAAACAAATATAGGTTTTGACGGTTCAGGTCAGCTTGTAGGTTATAATCCAGGTGAGGTAAAGAGTAAAAAGGAACTTAAAGATTCTTATGGTATGAAAGGTGCTAGTGGTATCGGTAAAGAATGGTATCAGCAAGTAGAAAGCCTTGAAAAATGGCTTGTAGGTAAAGATGTAAATGCGCTTATTGGTGGTATGACAGTAGATACAAACACATCAAATTCAAACAATACAAATTCTAATAATTCTAGAGATGCGATTTCTGATACAAATTCTAAAAATTCAACAATGACAAATTCAAACTATTCAACAATTCAAAACGGTGGTAATTCTGGAACTGGATTAGCTGGAGACGTTATGATGGGTGCAGAAAATCTTATTGATAATTTGTTCGGTGGAAAATATTCTTCGAATTGGATGGGTGAAGATCTTAAAGCTAGTGTAACAATTGATACAAGTTATATACGGTATGCAATTCAAAAAGCATATAAAAATGCAAAATAAAAAAGAAGCTGTTGAAAAACAGCTTCTTTTTTGTTGTTGATTTTATTTGAATTTATAATTATATTAGTGTATGATATAACCAAAATAGGCTCGTATTCTATAAAGGAGAAATTATTATGGATTATAAACAAGTTTTAGAGCAAGCAAGAGAAAATATTGGACCTTTTTGTAAAGCTTGTCCAGTTTGCAATGGTATTCGGTGCAGAAATACTATTCCAGGTCCAGGTGCCAAAGGAGTAGGTGATGTTGCTATACGAAACTATAATAAATGGCAAGAGATTCGTATAAATATGGATACGATATCTGAAAATATAATACCAAATACAAGTGTTACACTTTTTGGAAAAGAAATGGTAATTCCTGTTTTTGCTGGACCAGTTGGGGCGGTTAAACTTCATTATGGAGAAAAATATACTGATGAAGAATATAATGATATTATTATCAATGGGGCAAATCAAGCTGGAATCGTTGCTTTTACTGGCGATGGAACAAATTCACAAGTGATGGAATCCGCTGCAAAAGCTATTAAAAAATACGGTGGATGTGGTATACCAACAATTAAACCTTGGAACATTAATACAATAAAAGAAAAATTTGCTCTTATTCGTGATAGTGGTTGCTTTGCAGTAGCAATGGACATTGATGCTGCTGGCTTACCTTTCCTTAAAAATATGACACCACCAGCTGGAAGTAAAACTGTTGAACAGCTTAAACAAATTGTGTCACTTTCACCAGCACCATTTATTGTAAAGGGTGTTATGACTGCTTCTGGTGCTATAAAAGCAAAAGAATCGGGCGCAAAAGCCATTGTTGTTTCAAATCATGGAGGTCGTGTTCTTGATGGATGTCCATCAACAGCAGAGGTTTTACCTGGAATTGTAAAAGCTGTGGGAGATGATATGACAATTATAGTTGATGGTGGCATTAGAACAGGTCTTGATGTTTTCCGCGCAATAGCTCTTGGCGCTGATGCAGTTATTATTGCTCGTCCTTATGTAACTTCTGTTTATGGTGCTGCTGAAGAAGGTGTAAAATTATATACAGAAAAGCTTAAATCAGAACTTAGTGACGTTATGTCTATGTGTGGTGCAAAGACAATAAAAGATATTAACTCATCTATGTTATTTATATAGGAGAAAATATGGAAAGTCGTATAAATCAAAAAATTGCTATTGTAACAGGCGCAACAAGTGGGATAGGCCGCTCATCAGCTATTGAACTAGCAAAACTTGGAGCTAATATTATTATTGCAGGCAGAAGACAAGATCGCCTGGAAAAACTGAAAAATGAGATTGAAAAGTTAGGAGTTAGGGCTTATTCACTTGTATTGGATGTGAAAAATTCAAAAGATATTCAAGAAAAAATCTCATCTTTGCCGGAAGAGTGGAAGAATATTGATATACTTATAAATAATGCAGGAATGGCTCTTGGAACTGAAAAAATTTTCGAAAGTAGTATAGAAGATTTCGATACAGTTATTGATACCAATATAAAGGGAATTTTGTATATGATAAAAGCTGTTGTTCCACAGATGGTAGAAAGAAAAATATCTGGAATTGTTGTAAATATGGGATCAGTAGCGGGTAATATTGCATATGGTGGTGGAGCTGTCTATTGTGGGACAAAAGCAGCTGTAAGATATATAACAGATGGTCTAAGAATTGATGTTATGGATACCCCTATTAGGGTTACTTGTATTGAACCAGGACTTGTTGAAACAGAATTTAGTATTATACGATATCGTGGAGATAAAGAAAAAGCTAATGATGTGTATAATGGTATTGAAGCACTAACACCAGACGATATCGGGCAAGCTGTTGCTTATGTTTGTAATTTACCAGAAAATGTTCAAATTCCTGAAATGGTTATTACCCCTGCGCATCAGGCGGATTCAATAAACAAATACTATGAAAAATAGCAGTAAATCATTTAAATTTTGTTAACTAGTTGACAATGTCAAAATAAAGTGTTATAAGTAAATGTATTATATATAGTAACATAGATAGAGGAGCGGTAGCGATTAGTAAACTGTGGAGGGGGCACCCATAGAAACAGTGGAAAGGCAACATCGCCGAAATATGCAAAAAGGTATTTTTGCATATTGGTGCAGGGAATAACATCCTGTGCACTCCTGTTTTTAACAGAGGAGCTATCAGATACCTTAAATTTAAAATAAAGGTTCTGCATAGCAGCAGAACCTTTTCTTTTTATATGAAAATTCTGAGCAAAAATTATATAAGGCGGAGGAAAACTATGAACAGCATTTATTACAATGGGAAAATTTATGTCGAGAGAGATAATTTTGTACAGGCGATGTTAGTATCTAATGGTATTGTGCAAAAAATTGGTACCTTAGAAGAAGTTATTGCAGGAATTGATAAAAATAAAAGTGAGATGATAAATCTTGAAGGCAGAACAGTAGTCCCAGGCTTTAATGATTCTCATTGTCATATTCTTAGTGTAGGTCAGTCATTATCATGTGTTCAGCTTCTTGGAGTTACATCTATGGCAGAAATTATTGAACGTGGTCGAGAATTTCTTTCTAAGCACCCAATGAGTGACAACGATGTTCTTATTGGACGCGGATGGAACCAAGACTATTTTACAGATGAAAAAAGATTGCCTACAAGATATGATCTTGATAAAATAACTAAAGATTATCCTGTTATATATACTCGTGCATGTGGTCATATTCTTGTTGCTAATAGTAAGGCACTTGAAATGGCTGGCGTGACACGTGATACACAACCTTTGCCAGGAGGTGTAATTTATAAAGATGAAAATGGTGAGCCAAATGGGCTTTTTTCTGAAAATGCACAGACACAAGTACAGTGCCTTATACCTAAACTTACGCCAGAAAAAATAGCCGAAAATATTTCTATGGCTATGGAATATGCAGCTAGCCATGGAATAACTAGCGTCCAAACTTGTGATATCAACAAAGATTCATGGAAACTCGTTAATGACGGATATAAACTTATTTATGATAATAATCCGAACGCAATTCGTTCATATCAGCAGTCTATTTTTAGTGAACCTTTTGCATATACGGAGTTTTTAAATGAAGGTTGTGCCACCGGAGTTGGGGATGATATGTTTAAATATGGACCATTGAAAATGTTTGTTGATGGCTCTCTTGGCGCTCGTACAGCGTATATGCGTAAACCTTATAATGATGATATTTCCACAAGAGGCGTTCCTACAATGACAGTTGAACAGTTTGATGAAATGGTTCAAATTGCAAATGACCATGATTGTCAGGTAGCGGTTCATTGCATTGGTGACGCAGCAATAGAAATGGTTTTAAATGCATATGGAAAAGTTATTGATGGAAGAAATAATAAAAATCGTCACGCTATAATTCATTGTCAAATTACAGATAAATCTCTCGTTGAAAGATTTATGGAACACGACGTTCTAGCACAGATACAGCCAATTTTTATCCATTATGATATGAATGTTGTCGCTGATCGTGTAGGTGAAGAACTTGCAAAAACAAGCTATGCATTTGGAGATATGTATAGAATGGGAATACATACAAGCTTTGGTACAGATAGTCCTGTTGAAGATCTTAATCCGTTCCAAAATATTTATTGTGCAGTTACAAGAAAACGACTTGACGGCGCAAAACAATATCTTCCAGAACAAGCTGTAGATATTTATGATGCTATTGATCAGTATACAATAGGAAGTGCTTACGCTAGTTTTGATGAAAAAAATAAAGGAAGATTAATTCCAGGCTATCTAGCTGACTTTGCGATTCTTGATAGAGATATATTTACAATTCCAAGTGAAGAAATAAAATATGTAAAAACTGTTAAAACAGTTCTTGGCGGTAAGACAATTTTTGAAAGATAATAAAAAATGAGGTGAATTTTCACCTCATTTTTTTATTTTTATTAGTTTTGGAAAAACATTTATAGATTATTATATAAGAAGTGGTAGAAATATTTTTGCAAGGCTAAGAAAAGCAAAAAAACCTAGCACATCGGTTGCAGTAGTTAGGAAAATAGAACTTGCAAGTGCTGGATCTACGTGAATAAACTTGAGAATAAGAGGCACGAAAAATCCAAAGAACCCCGCAACTATATTATTTATTATCATAGCTAAAATTACTATAATACCTAGATAAATATTTCTATATCTAAATACAATTATAATTCCAGCAATAGTACCAATTATGGCTCCATCAATTATTCCAACTATAATAGGTTTTACTACTTTTTTCCAGTCGTCCCTAAGATTTATTTCTCCTAGAGTGATACTTCGAAGCACTATTGCCATGGTTTGATTTCCTGCGTTTCCTCCCATATTTGCGATTATTGTCATAATAGCTGAAAGTGCTACAACTTGTGAAATTGTGTCTTCAAACAATGAAAGAGTAAAAGAAGCTAAAAATGCGGTGCAAAGATTAACTATAAGCCAAGGTACACGAAATTTTACACTTTCTTTAATGCTTGAATTGATGTTTTCTTCTGCACTGGCACCACCCATTTTTAAAATATCTTCAGTCTGTTCATCAAACATAACATCAATTATATCGTCAACAGTTATAATACCTAAAAGATTTCCTTTTCTATTTACAACTGGTACAGCGGTAAGGTCATATTTTGACACTATGTGTGATACTTCTTCTTGATCCATATTTGGCATTACAGTAACAATGTTATCATACATAATATCTTCCAAAAGAACATCATCTTTTTCTATAAGAATATCTCGAATATCAGCAGTGCCTATTAGTTGCTTTTTTTCTCCAAGAACAAAAATAGTATCTATGATTTCTGTTTTTGGTCCGATTTCTTTTATCTTTTTTAATGCTTTATCGATATTTAATTTGCCTGAAAGAGCTATATATTCAGTTGTCATAATACCGCCAGCAGTATCGTTTGCGTATAGAAGAAGATTGGCTACATCTATACTATCTTTGCTTTTTAGAGTTTTAAGAATTGTTTTGCGACGATTTACCGGCATTTCTCCAATTATGTCTGCAATATCATCGTTTGACATATACTTGAATATAGAAATGATTTCATTTATATCTAGAAAACTTATGAATTTTTGTTGTGAATCTTCATTCATTTGTTCAAGAATTTGTGCCATATATTCGCTACCGATTTTTTTATAAAAAGATAAAAGTGTTTCATCATCAAAATCTTCTAATGCAATAGCAATATCTATTGCGTAATCAGATTCTATGATGCTTTTTAGTTCTTCTTCTTTAGCATTTAGGAGAATATATTCAATATTTATTTTTTCTTGTTCTAAATCATCGTTATTAGCTGTTATAACATCTATAAGTTCAAATTTTTTTGCGTGTTTAGCATTATTGTTAATATTTATTGGTGTAAATCCTACATCGTTGTTGATTGAATCATCCATAAAAACATCTCCATTCTAAAAATCAAAGAGTGGTGCATAATCAATTAACACCGATTTTGTTTTTTGTTATGCTTGTTTTAATATAACTGATTAGTATTGTATTGTTAACTAATTATGTTTTGATATTATTTATAATATTTCAAAAATAATTATGTTGTCAATAATTTTATAAAATAAAACAGGCAATACATTGTATTGCCTGAAATATTTTAGAACTATTGATTTGCACTGTTAATAAATCCGCCTCCAACAACATAGTCATTATTATAAATAACCACGCTTTGCCCTTTAGCGGCAGCTCTAACAGGTTGTAAAAATTCAAGAATGATTCTATCATTATCACTATGGATTACTTTTGCTTTATCGCCTTTAGAAGCACTCCTTACTTTTACTGTGAATATGTCTCCAACATTAAGTTGTTTTTCTTCAGTGTAAACAGGTGATGATAGTTCAACAGATGTGAAAAATTCATCTCCAGAATATCCTAAAATAACATCACCTTTTTCCGTGATTTCTTTAACGAAAGCAGGTTTTCCAAGCGCAACACCTAGGTGCTTTCTTTGTCCAACTGTATAGTTGTGTACGCCTTCGTGACGCTTTAGTCTTTTACCATCTGGGGAAATTAACCATCCATATTTTGTTTTAAATCCCAAATTTTTGATGTATGCACTATAATCACCATCTGGAATAAAACATATTTCTTGGCTATCAGGCTTTTGCGCCGTAAAAAGATTAAGTTCGTCAGCCATAACACGAATCTCTGACTTTTCAAAATTACCTATTGGCAATATAAGACGCGATAAAATATTTTGAGGTAAACGGTATAGCATATAACTTTGATCTTTGGCAACACTTATTGCTTTTTTAACAAAGTATGTTTCACCAACTTTTTCTGTTTGTGCATAGTGCCCCGTTGAAATATATCCTATTCCTAATTCATCAGCTGTTTTTATTAAAGTTGCAAATTTTACTGTTGGATTACAAACAATACAAGGATTTGGTGTGCGACCACTTACATAGTTTTGACAGAAAGGAATTATAACATTTTCCTTAAATGCTTCTTGGGCATCGGCAATATGAAGAGGTATTCCAAGTTTATCCCGAACTTTTTTTGCATCAACAATATCTTTTTCTGTTGATTGGGAAAAACGAATGATAACACCTTCAACAGTAAGGCCTTGTTTACGAAGTAGATCTATACATACGGATGAGTCTACACCTCCAGATACACCTACTAAAACTTTTGAAAAATCCAGATTCATTAATTTTCTCCTGTGTTATATTTAATGAACATCTTCTTTTATTTCACCAACTATTGGCAAAGGATCAATACCTTGTCTGGTATAGTAATCACTAAGTGCGGCTTTTACGGCTTGCTCAGCAAGAACAGAACAGTGAACTTTAATTGGTGGCAAACCATCAAGTGCGTTCATTACAGCTTTATTAGTAAGTTGTAGAGCTTCTTCAACAGTTTTGCCTTTTATCATTTCTGTAGCCATGCTGGATGTGGCAATAGCAGCTCCACATCCAAAAGTTTTGAATTTTACATCTTCGATAACATCATCTTTTATATCTAGATAGATTTTCATTATGTCGCCGCAGGTTGGGTTGCCAACCTGACCGATTGCATTTGCGTTTTCAAGTTCGCCAACATTTCGTGGATTCATAAAGTGGTCCATTACTTTTTCACTATACATATATCTTAATTCCTTTTACTTATTTTTTCAATATGATTAAAGTTTTTTTACTAAACAATAATATTGTTAAATATCTTTTATTTCTTCCCATAATGGAGACATATTACGCAGCTGCGTTACAACTTCAAATATTTTTTCACCAATATAGTGAGCCTCTTCCTCTGTATTGTTTTCACTCAATGATATTCTAAGTGAGCCGTGTGCGATTTCAATAGGCACGCCGATTGCCAGTAATACATGACTGGCATCCAGGCTTGCGGATGTGCAAGCTGAACCAGATGCAGCACAAATTCCCATATAGTCAAGCTTTAAAAGTATACCCTCACCTTCAACACCTTCAAAACAGAAATTTGCATTGCCAGGTAGTCTTTTCTCTGGGTGTCCATTAAGTCTTGATTTAGGAAGAGTAAGAACTTTTTCTATAATAATATCCCTCATTTTTTCAAGTTTATTCGCTTTATTGCTAATATCAGCTGTTGCAAGTTCTATAGCTTTACCTATACCCACAATACCAGGTACATTTTCTGTACCAGCACGACGATTTTTTTCTTGAGCACCACCATCTATAAGATTTATAGGATTAACTCCTCGTTTTATATATAATGCGCCTATTCCTTTAGGTGCACCGAATTTATGTCCTGACATACTGAGCAAATCAATATTTTGACTTACAACATCGATTTCAACACTACCAACTGCTTGAACGGCATCTGTATGAAATATAACTTCGTATTTTTTACAAATTTCACCAATTTCAGAAATAGGTTCAATAGTGCCGATTTCATTGTTAGCATACATTATGCTGACTAACGCTGTGTCAGGTCGGATAGCCTGCTCAACTTGATTTGGTGTTACAAGACCATATTCATCTACTGGAAGATAGGTTACTTCAAACCCATCTTTTTCCAGAGCATGCATTGTGTGAAGAATAGCATGATGCTCAATAACTGTAGTAATTAAGTGCTTTTTGCCTTTTTCTGCCATTCTTTTAGCAATTCCTTTTACTGCCCAGTTATCGCTTTCGCTACCGCCAGCGGTAAAATAAATTTCATTAGTCTGAGCACCTATTGCTTTAGCAACTTGTTCTCTGGCTTTTTCAACAGCAGCCTTGTTGTTTCGACCAACAGAATATACAGTTGAAGCGTTCCCGTAACTTTCTGTAAAAAAAGGAAGCATTTCCTGCAAAACTAGGGGATGAACTGGAGTGGTTGCAGCATTATCTGCATATATTATTTTTTCCATAATTTTTCCTTGATACCCATGAATTATGGTGTATCTGCCCTTCATGTAAATAGATTTACAACAAAAAGATCAACACTTCAAAGGTGCCAATTATGTTGCTTTTATAATAATATAGTAATTTGATAGGTTTATCAACAAAATTGTGATTAAGTTACAAAACATATCATTTTAATAGGTTATTGTTGTAAAATAAATATCGATATAAAAAATATCGATAAATACTTTTAAATTTTGAACTTTTGACTTTCAGTTACGGCAATTTGATCGCATTTTTCATTTTCTGGATGACCTGCATGGCCTTTTATCCAATGAAAATTTATATTATGAAACTTCAAAAGAGGAAGAAGATTTTCCCATAGGTCTATGTTTAAAGCCATTTTTCCATCTGATTTTTTCCAGTTTTTCTTTTGCCATGAATAAACCCAACCTTTTGTTATACTATCGATCACATATTTTGAATCGCTTGTGAGTTCCACATTACAAGGTTCTTTTAATGCTTTTAAAGAATTCATAACAGCAGATAGTTCCATACGGTTATTTGTTGTGTGTGCTTCACCGCCAGACAATATTTTTTCCTTCTCATTATATCTTAATATAGCGCACCAACCCCCAGGACCTGGATTTCCACTACAAGCACCATCTGTAAATATGTGAACAGTTTTCATATATCTTATCCCTTTCAATGTGTATAATAACATAGTAATTATATAATACTTCAAATACTATGTAAAGAATGTCGGATAATATATAAACTTGACATATATAAATATATAAAGTATTATTTAATATGGTATATCTTTTAATAGATAACATAGTTCGTTTTATTCAAATGCAAAAATAAAAGAGATCGTTACATAACAGAAAGCAGTTTTTTACCCACCATTTTCAATGGTGTATTTTTTCATTGAATTTTCAGGTACAAAAGCTTTCAGAAAGGAATTTAAATGTCAAAACAAGAATCAAGACAGTACAATAGAAGAAATACTAAAAAAAGCCAAAAAGATGGCATAGTTGAATCAATAAGAATGATACCTCTTGGAGGATTAAATGAAATAGGAAAAAACATGACAGTTTACTCATGTAGAGATGATATGTTCATTGTTGATTGTGGCAACTCATTTCCAGATAGCGAAATGTTTGGTGTAGACCTTGTTATACCTGATTTTTCATACATTATTGAAAATAAAGATAAAATCAAAGGTATTGTTATCACCCACGGACATGAGGATCATATAGGTTCTTTACCATATCTTTTGAAGGAGATAAATGTCCCTGTATATGCTACAAAACTTACCAAAGGTCTTATTGAAAATAAATTAAATGAGCATTCGCTTAAAAATTTAATAGAAATAAATGTTATTAAACCTGGTGATAGAATTAAGATAGGGTGCATGACTGTTGTGCCTATACATGTAAATCATTCAATTCCAGATGCGGTAGGTTTAGCAATAGAATCGCCTGCTGGAACTGTTATTACAACTGGTGATTTTAAAATTGATTACACACCGCCACAAGGTGAAACGACAGATCTTTCAACATTTGCACGGTATGGTCAAAAAGGTGTTTTAGCTTTTTTATCAGATTCAACTAATGCTGAAAGATTAGGATATTCTGCAAGTGAAAAAACAGTAGGTAAAAGTTTTGAAAGTTTGTTTGATCAAGCAGTAAATCGCAGAATTATTATTGCAACTTTTGCGTCTAACATATATCGCATCCAACAGATACTTGACCTTGCGGTTCTTCATAAAAGAAAAGTATGTGTTTCCGGAAGGAGCATGATTAATAATATACAAATGGCTTTTGAGCTTGGTTACCTTAAAGCACCGGAAAATGTTATGATTGAACCAGAACAAGCAAAAGATTATGAACCTGGTCAGATTGTTCTTATCACAACAGGTAGCCAGGGCGAACCTTTATCGGCTCTTTCACGAATGTCTGGTGGAACACATCGCCAGTTTTCTATAAATAAAGATGACTTTATAATTATTTCAGCTACACCTATTCCGGGTAATGAAAAAATGGTTACCAAAGTTGTAAATGGCCTTTTAAAGCTTGGTGCTAGTGTTATTTATGAATCAATGTATGATGTTCATGTTTCAGGTCACGCTTATCAAGAAGAACTTAAATTGATGCTTAATCTTGTTAAGCCTAGATATTTTATCCCTGTACATGGAGAATATAAACATCTTAAACGCCATGCCATTCTTGCAGAAGGCGCTGGAATACCTGCCGATAATATTATTATAGGCAATATTGGCGAAGTGTTGAAGATAGACAAGAACGGAATATCCGTTGAAGAGGTTGTACCTTCAGGGCAAGTTCTAGTAGATGGACTTGGTGTAGGTGATGTAGGTAGCGTAGTGTTACGTGATCGTCGTCACTTGTCACAAGATGGGCTTGTAGTTGTTGTATTTACAGTGGATAATGCTACTGGGGAATTGCTTAGTGGGCCAGATATTGTTTCTAGAGGTTTCGTTTATGTAAAAGAAAGTGAAGCACTTATAAGTGAAGCAAGAATGGCAGCAAGATCAGTTATTGAAAAATATAAAGATTACGATTATAAAGATTGGACAGTTATTAAATCTAAAATTCGTGACCAGGTTTCTACAGTCCTTTATAAAAAGACTAAGAGAAGCCCGATGGTACTACCGATAGTTATGGAAGTATAACCTAATGCCTGCTTTGAAAGTATGGCTAAAAATAAGTAGGTGTTTTTATGAAAAAGAAAATTTGGGGCACAGATGGTGTTATTTTAACATTATTATTAATAATAATAGCTTTATTAATCCTAATTGGAGTGACAATTCCAAAGTTGCTGCCTGTAACGGTGATAGGAATACTTTTAATAGTTTGTATAGTTACAATAAATATGTACTCTATAAGAAAAGCCATAAGAGGAATTTTCTTTGGAAAAGGCAAGCAGAGTGCACGTCAACAGTTAAGTTTTGAAAACCTTAATGTTCCAATTGCAATAATAGGTAAAGAAAGCATTGTATGGTATAATAATGCTTTTAGAAAACAAGTATTAAATGATATTGATTGTTACCTTACGCCATTAAATAAAATTGTTCCAAATTTTTCTGCAAAAGATGGATCGGAGCAGTCTGGCGTTTGCTTAAAGATAAACGATAGAAATTATACGGTATTTTCTTCACAAGCTTCTGATGATGAAAGTCTTTGGGTGTGCTATTTTGTTGATGATACGGAGCTAAAATGGGAAGCTAATGAATATCATATGACACGTCCCGTAGTGTTGCAAATAATTGTGGATACCTATGATGAAGTTCTTAAAGAAATGAAAGAAAGTAAGAGAGCTTTAATTATGGCGGATTTAGACCAGCTTATTGAAGATGCTGCGGTTAAGGCTAATGGTATCAATACCAAAATTGGAACAAGTAGATATCACATCATAATTGAAGAAAGATACTTTTCACAATTCTATGATAATCGTTTTGAAATTCTTGCTAAAGCGCGTAAAATTGAAGAAGATAGTGTTACCTTATCAATTGGCGTAGGAAGAGGCGGCAAAGATTTTGCTGAAAATGATATGCTAGCACGACAAGCGCTTGACATGGCGTTAGGTCGTGGTGGTGACCAGGCAGTTATTAAAAGTAATGACGGATATGAGTTTTTTGGTGGTGTGTTGCCAAGTGTTGAAAAAAGAAGTAAAGTTCGTAGCCGTATTGTAGCAAAAGCTTTGCGTGATGTTATCATGCAAAGCGACACTGTCCTTATTATGGGACATAAAAATAGCGACCTAGATGCAATAGGCTCTGCTGTGGGTGTTGCAGCTATTGTTAATAGTTGCGGAAAAAAAGCATATATCGTTGTAAACGAAGAAGTTACGTTGGCTTCTAATCTTATAGAAAAAGTTAAAAATGATAGTGAAGTTGGAGAATTGTTTATTACTCCTGAAAAGGCTAGCCATTATGGTCTCGGTTCACATACACTATTGATAATAGTAGATACTCATGTAGCGAGAATGACTGAAAGTGAGGAATTATGTAATAAGTGTCGAAGAAAAGTTGTAATAGATCATCATCGTCGTATGGTGGACTACATAAATGACACTGTGGTTTCATACCACGAACCTTATGCCTCATCTGCCTCAGAACTAGTTACTGAGTTATTGCAATATATAATTCCTGCAAACCATAAAATAAGCCAGTTAGAAGCAGAATCACTTCTTGCTGGTATTATGCTCGATACAAGAAATTTTGCCGAGAAAAGTGGGGTGCGTACTTTTGAAGCAGCTGCATATTTGAGAAGAATGGGTGCTGTTTCAACTGATGTTCTTAAATTGTTTAGCGTACCTAAAGATGTTTACAAAGCTAAAAGTGAACTTGTTAATGCTGCTTTTATATACAAAGATGTTGCTATTTCTCTTGCACCAACACTCCCAGGAGGATTATATGTAGCAATTCCTCAAGCTGCTAATGATTTGCTAACACTTAACAATGTTTCAGGTTCAATAGTGGCTGTGAAAATGGGTGACCAAATCAATATTTCTGCTCGTAGTTTAGGAGATATAAATGTTCAAGTTCTTATGGAGTACCTCGGTGGTGGAGGACATTTAACAATGGCAGGAGCTCAATTAAAAGATGTTACTTTAGAAGAAGCAGGCGAAAAGATTAAGGAAAGTATAGACAATTACAAAAAATAATTTGATTTTATCACACCTATTTTGTATTATATAAAATGATAAATAAAAGGAGATGTTGTAAATGAAAGTAGTTTTGTTAAAAGATGTTAAAGATATAGGTAAAAAGGATACAGTTGTTAATGTTTCTGATGGTTATGCAAGAAATTTCCTTTTGCCAAGAAAACTTGCGAAAGAAGCAACAGCCTCAGCAATTAATGATGTTAAAACTAAAGAAAGTGCTAAAGAACATCATAAGCAGGAAGAAATTAAAGCTGCAAATGAAATTAAAGATAAGTTGAATGGCAAAACAGTGACTATAAAAGTAAAAGCAGGAAAAGAAGGTAAACTTTTCGGTGCGGTTACTACAAAAGATGTTGCAGAAGCTATTAAAAATCAGCTTAAAGTTGATATTGACAAGAAAAAACTTGTTATGAAAGATATAAAAACATATATGACTTGTGATTGTGAGGTTAAAATTTATCCTGAAATTCATGCTAAAATCACAGTTAACGTAGAGGAATAGTATGAATCAGTTGGAAGTAGCTCTTGAAGGTATAGGTGTAAATCGGCCATTTTCTGTGGAAGCAGAACAGGCTGTGTTGGGTGCAGCTATAATTGATCCGGAACTTATTTCTGTGATTATGGAGCAGGTTAGACCTGAGTATTTCTATGTTAAGCAAAATCGCCTTATTTTCAATGAGATGCAGGCACTTTTTATGCTAAATACACCAACTGATTTTGTCACTGTTGTGGATGCTGTTGTATCTGCTAAGGTTTTTAGCGATGAGAACGATGCCAAGGTATACCTATCCCAGCTTGCTGATACAGTGCCAAGCCTTTCCAATATCATGTATTATGCTAAAATTTTAAAAGACAAGTACATGATACGCACTCTAATGGAGACAGCAACAGACATTATACGCCAAACACAAGATTCAGCAGATGCTGATATGCTTCTAGAAAGTGCTGAACAGAAGATCTATGCGTTGCGCCAAGGTAAAGACTCTCAAAGTCTTAAGCATATAAGCGATGCAGCAGCAAAAAGTTTTGATAGATTGAGAAAACTTTCCGGTAAGGATAAAGAAAAATATAAAGGTATACCTACTGGATTTAGATTTTTGGATGATAAACTAGGAAGAATGGGTCGAAGCGACCTTGTCATAATAGCAGCTCGTCCTGGTATGGGTAAAACTAGTTTTGCGTTAAATATAGCATCAAATATAGCTGGCAAGCAAAAGTTACCTGTTGCGATTTTCTCCTTGGAAATGAGTAATGAACAGCTTACAGAGAGAATACTTTCTTCACAGGCAGGTATTAGTAGCAATACTTTGAGAACTGGTGATATTCAAATAGCAGAATGGGATATTATTACTAATGCAATAGGACAAATTGCTGATTATCCAATATATATGGATGATACACCTAACATCACTGTAAGTGATATGAAGGCTAAAATCCGTCGCCTTAATCAAGATCCAGAAACACCTGATGTAGGCGTGGTTATAGTTGACTATATACAGCTTATGTCAACAGGTAGGCGTAATGATAACAGGGTACAGGAAATCAGTGAAATTACCCGTAATTTAAAGATTATGGCTAAAGAGCTTGATGTACCTATTATTGCCTTGTCACAGCTTTCTCGTAGTGCTGAAAAAGGTACAGGCAAGGATAGCCGTCCTCAGTTATCGGATTTGCGAGACTCTGGTTCTATTGAACAGGATGCCGACGTGGTTTTGTTTTTGTATCGTGATGCTTATTATAATAAAGATGAAGATGCTGATCAGACAATGGCGGAATGTATAATTGCTAAAAATCGTCACGGCGAAAGTGGAACTATTCCATTGAGTTGGGACGGTGCACATACAAGATTTTATGATGTTGATTTTACACACAATGGTTAATAAAATTTTAAAAACAATTGAACAATATAAAATGATAAAAAAAGGTGATACGGTGGCAGTGTGTTTGTCTGGAGGGGCAGATAGTATGGCACTGTTTCACTTTTTGTGCTGTAATAAAAATTTTCTTGGAATAAATGTTATTGCTCTACATGTTAATCATGGACTTAGAGAAGAAAGTCGGAAAGAGGAAATATTTGTAAAGAATTATTGTAATAAAATAGGTACCGAATGTATTGTTTATAGAGCTGATATGAATAATAATATAAAGCCTAAAGGATTATCTACTGAAAGTTGGGCAAGAGAGCTAAGATATAAATTTTTTTTTGAACAAGCCAAAAAATATAAAGCAAAACTTGCAACAGCCCATACAGCAAGTGATAGATGTGAAACAGTTATTTTTAATATTACTAGAGGGACATCATTAAAAGGGGTATGTGGCATTCCTCCTGTAAGGGATAACATTGTTCGTCCATTAATAAATTGTACCAGAATGGAAATCGAAAAATATTGTGAAGACAATAATATTCCATACGTAACTGACAAAACTAATTTTGATGATGTTTATTCTAGAAATAAGATTAGGTTAAAGGTTATTCCAACGTTAAAGCTGATAAATCCCGCAGTTGAAAAAGCTATATCTGCTTTTGCTGATGAAAGCCAAGAGATATACACACTTTTAACCCAATTAAGTGATAATCTTTATAGAAAATCTGTGGGAGAAAAAGGTATTTCTACAGATGAGCTCTTAAAGGAGCATCCAGCAGTAGTTAAAAATCTTATACGCAATCGTTTGGATGAACTTAGTTGTCTTTCGAAAGATAATGTAGATTCCATTTTTTTATCACTTGGAAATAAAAATTTTACAAGGCAATTATCTGCAACAGTTTTTTGTAGAGTATATGATGGATGGCTTTCTTTCTATCAAGTAGAAGAAAAATGTGAAGTTGAACCAATAAAACTAATTGTAGAGATGGATAAAATTATAAGTTTTAACCATTTAAATCTTATTTTTTCGGTTGTTTCCTATGATGAATATAAAAAAATCAAAGAAAATAACAAAAACTATTTAACATATTATGTAAGATATGATAAAATAAAAAATGGTCTTATTATTCGAACCAGACAAACAGGTGATAAATTTACTTTCGGTAAAAGAAATGTGACTAAAACATTAAAAAAACTTTTTATTGAAGATAAGATTCCGAAAGAAAGAAGAGATAAAATAGCAATTTTATCTGATGAAACTGAAAATGTTATCTGGGTTGATGGTTATGGTGTAAATAGAGAGTATATACCAGGACCAAAATGTGAAAAAGTATTACTAATACAACAGATGTGAAAGTGTATGGAGGATTTAACTATGTTAAATGATATCAAAGAAGTGCTTCTTAGCGAAGAAGAACTAAAAACTATTGTAAAAGAACTCGGTAAAAAAGTTACAGAAGATTATAAGAATAAAAATCTGTACATGGTTACAGTTTTGAAGGGTGCTGTTGTATTCCTTTCAGATTTTATGCGTGCCGTAGAATGCCCTTGTGAAATAGATTTTATGGTTGTTTCATCATATGGATCAGGTGTTAAAACTTCAGGCAATGTTAAAATTGTGAAGGATATTGATACTCCACTTGAGGATAAGGATGTTCTTATTGTTGAAGACATTCTTGATTCAGGACTTACACTCAACTTCCTTATTGATTTGCTTAAGCAGCGTAATCCTAAGAGTATAGAAATTTGCACATTGCTTGATAAACCAAGCCGTCGTGCAGCTGATGTTCATGCAAAATATATCGGTAGAGAAGTTCCAGATGAATTTGTTGTAGGTTATGGCCTTGACTACGATGAAAAATATCGTAACTTGCCGTTTATCGGCGTTCTTAAACCTGAGGTTTACACAAAATAATCCTCAAATTTATTATTAAGGAGAAAGATTTTGGTTAAAAAGAAAAACAAACCGCAATTGTCGTTTTTGCCGTTGTTGCTTATGTTGCTTTTTTTTGCAATTATGTTTAACAGACCGTCAAACATCTCTAATATGAAAACAAGTGAAGTTATTGATTTGTTTAGACAACAAAAGGTAACAGAGTATAAGCTTAATATCGGAAATGGTAACATCGAAATTATAACAGACGACAAAGAAAAACCTATTTACTACAAAGTGCCAGATGTATACTCATTTACAGAAAAGATTGATCCTTACGTAGATGAATACAATGAAAAGCACCCAAATGCACCTATGGTATATGATTGGATTGTACCAATGACATTTCCATCATGGATTAACATTATTCCTTATGTAATAATGATAGGGTTCATGGGATTCTTTTTCTATATGATTTACAATCAGCAAAATGGAAAAGGTGCAGGTGTTAGTCGTGCAAAAACAAAAGATGCTTCAACCCTTAAAACACAGAAAAAGTTTTCTGATGTTGCTGGTGCAGATGAAGAGAAAGCCGAATTAGTTGAAATAGTTGACTTTCTTAAAAATCCTAACAAATTCAATGCGCTAGGCGCAAGAATTCCAAAAGGTGTATTGCTTGTAGGGCCTCCAGGTACTGGTAAAACACTGTTAGCAAAGGCTACTGCAGGTGAAGCGGGTGTTCCATTCTATTCAATTTCGGGTTCGGATTTTATTGAACTTTATGTAGGTGTTGGTGCTTCTCGTGTAAGAGATTTGTTTGAAAAGGCTAAGAAAACAGCTCCTTCTATTATATTTATCGATGAAATAGATGCCGTGGGTCGTCAGAGAGGTGCAGGCCTTGGTGGTGGACAGGATGAAAGAGAGCAGACACTTAACCAGTTGCTTGTTGAAATGGATGGCTTTGGTGCAAATGAAGGCGTTATTGTAATGGCTGCGACTAACCGTGCGGATATTCTTGATAAAGCTTTACTTCGTGCTGGGCGTTTTGATAGACAGATTTATGTTGGTGCACCAGATGTTAAAGGCCGTGAAGAAGTGCTTAAAGTACACTTTAAAGGTAAGCCAATGGGCCCTGATATAAACCTTAAAACGGTAGCAAAATCAACTCCAGGTTTTACCGGAGCTGATCTAGAAAATCTTGTAAATGAATCAGCCTTGCTAGCAGCTAAAAAAGGTAAAAAAGCTATAACACAAGAAGAAATAGAACAAGCTACAATTAAAGTTATTGCTGGCCCTGAAAAGAAATCAAAAGTTGTTACTCCTGAGGAAAAGAAACTTGTTTCTTATCATGAGGCAGGTCATGCGATTGCACATTATTTCTGCCCAACAGCTGACCCTGTGCAGGAAATTTCTATAATTCCTCGTGGTATGGCTGGCGGCTATACACTTGCATTACCGGAAAATGATTCAAATTATCGCACAAAAACACAGATGAGTGAAGAAATTGTAACTCTTCTTGGAGGTCGTTGCGCAGAGCAACTTATACTTGATGATATTTCAACAGGAGCTTCAAATGACCTTGAAAGAGTAACAGCAACTGCAAAAGCTATGGTTACTCGTTATGGATTCTCTGAAAAGCTCGGTAATGTTGTTTACGAAACAGCACCTGAACAGACTTTCCTTGGTCGTGACTATACCCAGGGTAAAAATTATTCAGAAGCTATTGCAAATGATATTGATGTTGAAATTAGGAAATTGGTCGATGACGGATATCATAAGTGTATGACAATTCTTAGCGAACATGAAGATAAACTTCATATTGTAGCAAAAGAGCTTATGGAATTTGAAAAAATAAGTGGCGATCGTTTTAGAGAACTTATGTCACCAGATTATAAAGAAGAAACTATTCAAGAAGTACTAAAAGAAGTTGAAGAAATGGTTTCAGAATCTAATATAAATTTAGATGATAATACTGATGAAACAAAATAATCATATAAATAATTAAAAATTTTTATAGAGCAGGGGTAATATCCCTGCTCTTATGCTTTCTTATATACTAAAATAAGTTTGTTATCTTATATCATTTTACATTTTTCTATCTACATCAATGTGATGTAAGATAATCATGAACTTGACATATTGTATAGATTTATAATAAACTAATAATTCAAGATGAATTTTTTAATAAGTTAATTTATATATATAATTTTATTGGAGAAGAAATTAATGGCTAAGAAAAATAATGCATACGACAACGAAAGCATCAGTAGTCTTAAAGGTGCCGACAGAGTAAGAAAACGTCCTGCGGTTATTTTTGGTTCTGATGGTATAGAAGGATGTCAGCATTCAATTTTTGAAATACTTACAAATAGTATTGATGAAGCTCGTGAAGGATATGGTAAAAAAATAACATTAACCCATTTCCTTGATGACAGTATTGAAGTAGAAGACGAAGCTCGTGGTATACCAGTGGATTTTAATAATAGAGAAAATCAATATAACTGGGAACTAGTATTCTGTGAAATGTATGCTGGGGGTAAGTATAATAACAATGATGGTGATAACTATCAGTATTCACTTGGACTTAATGGATTAGGGCTTTGTGCTACACAGTATGCTAGTGAATATATGACAGCAGACATAGTTCGTGATGGATATGAGTATCATCTTGATTTTGAACACGGTGAAAATATTGGAGGACTAAAAAAAACCCATACTAATAAGAAAAAAACTGGTTCAAAAATTAAATGGAAACCAGATGTGCAAGTTTTTAGTGACATAAAAGTAAATAAAGAATATTTTATTGATGTAATAAAAAAACAAGCGATTGTAAATCCTGGTATTCTTTTTATATTTAACGAAGAAACAAAAGATGGATTTGAAACTCAAGAATTTTTCTATGAGAATGGCATTCAAGACTATGTAGCGGAAATTTGTGAAGATACAGCAGTGTCAAAGATAATATTTGATTCAGGAGAAAGCAGTGGTCGTGACCGCCAGGATATGCCTGAATACAAGCTTAAGATAAATGTAGCATATGCTTTTTCAAATAAAACACCAAAGATAGAATATTATCATAACTCAAGTTTTCTTGAACATGGTGGAAGTCCTGATAAAGCTTTGCGTTCTGCTTTTGTTAGTCAGTTTGATTCGTTTATAAAACAAAAAGGAATGTATAAGAAAAACGACACTAAAATCAAATTTGAAGACATTCAAGATTGTTTGGTTTTTGTGTCAAGTTGTTTCTCAACACTTACCAGTTATGAAAATCAAACCAAAAAAGCTATAACAAATAAGTTTATAACACAGGCTACAACTGAATTTTTAAAGCATTCACTTGAGATTTACTTTATTGAAAATCCTGAAGAAGCTACAAAAGTAGCAGCACAGGTTTTAGTGAATAAACAGAGTCGAGAGCAGGCTGATAAGACAAGACAAGGGCTTAAAAAGACACTTTCAGCTCAAATAGATATTTCTAATAGAGTCGCAAAATTTGTGGATTGTCGTACAAAAGATGTTTCTCAAAGAGAAATTTATATAGTAGAAGGTGATTCTGCACTTGGCGCATGTAAAACAAGTAGAGACGCGCAGTTTCAAGCTATTATGCCGGTGAGAGGTAAAATTCTTAACTGTCTTAAAAGTGATTACGATAAAATATTTAAGAGCGATATAATTACCGACTTAATAAAGGTTCTTGGATGTGGTGTTGAAAGTCCTGCCAAATATAAGAATAACGGTATAGCAACTTTTAATATGGATAATTTGCGTTGGAACAAAGTTATTATATGTACCGATGCTGATGTAGACGGATTTCAGATTAGAACACTTATTTTAACTATGATTTACAGACTAACACCTGCACTTATAGATGAAGGCTATGTTTATATTGCTGAAAGCCCTCTGTATGAAATAACAACTAAAAATAAAACTTATTTTGCTTATACTGAGGCAGAAAAATCTGATGTTATGCAGAGAATTGAAGGAGAAAAATATACAATCCAGCGTTCTAAAGGTCTTGGTGAAAATGAGGCTGATATGATGTGGCTTACAACAATGAATCCTAAAACCCGTAGACTTATTAAAGTTTGCAAAGCAGATGTTGAAAAAACTCGGGATGTTTTTGAGTTGCTTTTAGGAGATAACTTGTTGGGACGTAAGCAATATATACGGGATCACGGAGCAGACTATTTAGATCAGCTTGATTTATCATAAAAAGGAGTAAAAAATGGCTAAGAAAAGAGAAAAAAAGTCACAGAGTGCATCCAGACCAGGACTAGACGGAAGTGTCGAAATACTTTCAGCCGGTGAGGTAGTAGAAACTACTATTACTGACACTCTTGAACAAAACTATATGCCTTATGCTATGAGTGTTATTGTTTCTCGTGCGTTACCAGAGATTGACGGATTTAAGCCAAGTCATCGCAAACTCCTATATACAATGTATGATATGGGGCTTTTAAAGGGCACGAAAACAAAATCTGCCAATATAGTAGGTCAAACTATGAGACTGAATCCTCATGGTGATGCTGCAATTTACGAAACAATGGTTAGACTATCTAGAGGCAATGAAAGTCTACTAGTTCCTTTTGTCGATAGTAAAGGTAACTTTGGTAAAGCATACAGCAGAGATATGGCTTATGCTGCTTCAAGATATACCGAAGCAAAACTGGAGACCATATGTGAAGAAATTTTTAGAGATATAGATAGTGATACAGTTGATTTTGTTGATAACTATGATGCTACAAAAAAAGAGCCTTCGCTACTACCAGTTACATTTCCAAATATTTTGACAAATAATACTTTGGGTATTGCCGTTGGTATGGCATCTTCAATTTGCTCATTTAATCTTGAAGAAGTATGTAATACTACAATAGCACTTTTGAAAGATGAACAACATAATATAAAAGACACGCTTCTAGCACCAGATTTTGCAGGTGGTGGTATAATTCTTTACGATATGTCTGATATTGACGGCGTTTATGAAAAGGGACGTGGCAGCATACGTGTTCAAAGTAAATGGCAGTATATCAAAGAAGAAAATATTATTGAGGTTCTTGAAATTCCGCCTACGACAACAGTTGAAGCAATTATGGATAAAGTTGCCGACCTTGTAAAACAGGGCAAAATAAAAGAAATCAATGATATGCGTGATGAAACAGACTTGTCAGGTCTTAAACTTGTTTTCGATTTAAAAAGAGGACAAGATCCTGAAAAGCTTATGGCTAAACTGTTTAAATCCACACCTCTTGAAGACACATTTTCTGCAAACTTCAATATTCTTATTGGTGGTGTGCCGAGGGTTATGGGTGTAAGAGAAGTATTAAAAGAGTGGACTGCATTTAGAAAAGAATGTGTAAAACGCCGTACTTTTCATAATTTAAAGGGTAAACAAGATAGACTTCATTTAGTAAAAGGTCTTGAATACATTCTTATGGATATTGATAAGGCCATAGAAATAGTAAGAAATACTGAAGATGAAAAAGAAGTTGTACCAAATTTAATGATAGGATTTGGAATTGATGAGATACAAGCAGAATATGTAGCTGAAATTCGCTTGCGTCAACTTAATAGAAACTATATTATTAAGAGAATTGAAGAAAAAGAACAGCTCATTTCTGAAATTGCTGAACTAGAATCAATTTTGAAAAGTGAAACCAAAATAAAGAAAATAATCATTAAAGAACTCGAAACAGTTATAAAAAAATATTCAAAACCTAGAAAGAGCGAGATTCATTATGGATTACCTGAAATTGCTCCAGAAGAACTTGAAGAAGAAATTTCGGTATACCCAGTACACATTTTTCTTACTCAACAAGGTTATATGAAAAAAATTACACCTCAGTCATTGCGTATGAGTGGTGAACATAAACTGAAATCTGATGATGAGATTATAACACATATAGAGACTACCAACGACACACATATTTTGTTCTTTACTGATAAAATGCGGGTGTATAAAACACGAGCTGCAGCTTTTGATGACAGTAAAACGAGTGTTTTAGGGGAGTACGTTCCAGCTAAACTGTCAATGGAAGAAAATGAAAATATCGTTCGGACTGTATTTACAAAAGATTATAGTGGCTTTTTATTATTCTGCTTTGATAATGGAAAAGTAGCAAAAATCCCACTTTCATCATATGAAACAAAACAAAATCGTAAAAAGTTAATAAATGCTTATACAGATAAAGAAAATCTTGTTAAAATATTTCATTTTACATGCAATGAAGATATTATGCTTGTTTCTAGTGTAAACCGTGCTTTAGTTGTAAATACATCACAAATTCCAGAAAAAACCACTAAAACTTCTGTGGGCGTACAGGTGCAAACATTGAAAAAAAATCAGACAATTAAGTCGATTGTTACAATAGATAATGAAAAAGTTGAAAATATTTCAAAATTTAAGACAAAAAATATACCTGCCGCAGGTAGTTTTTTAAGAGATAATGATGTTGCTCAACAACTTACTTTTGCATAAAAAAGAAAGCAAAGAGATATTTCTCCTTGCTTTCCATATATAAGTAAGAGTTTTTATATCAAAACGATATTTTTCTCTTACCATTAAAGGATAAGAGAAGTTCTCTCGTCCCTTGTTTATAGTATTTGCACATAAATTAATATTATACAAAAATAAATCTATATTGCAAAAAAAAATTAAATGTGATATAGTTATTAAGTCATATAATGTATGAGAGGTTAGATACAAATGAGTATTTTAGAAATTATCGCAGGCATTTTGCTTGTTTTTTGCAGCATTGTTATAATTGCACTTGTTGTTTCACAGCAACCACAAAATGGTATGGGTGCACTTGGTGGAAATAACGATATGTATAGCAGTATGCAGTCTCGTTCAGTAGATGCAAGAATTGCAAATGTTACAAAGTATGCAGGTATTGCATTTTTTGTACTAGCAATTACTGTAAGTGCAGTTAATGTATTTGCAAAATAAGAATTATCTATATGCCATGGCCGTTGCACTATGTAACGGCTTTTTGTCATATAATGATACATATTTTTATTAAAAAACATAATAATATTAAAAAAGAAAGATGTATAGATGCCAATTAAAGAAAAAATTTTGAAAGAGTTACAGGCTGGACCTGTAAAATATAAAAAACTTCAGGCAAGATTTAAAGCAAGTAAAAAGTTTTTTATTGCTATGGAAGAACTTTACTCATTAGGTAAGATTTATGATAAAAATGGTTATATTCATATGGCTGTAAAAAATGAAAATAAAAGAGATTCATCACTTTTAGAAGGAACAGTAGTTAAATTAACTGAAAATTTTGGATTTGTCAGAGTAGATGACTTAGTACAAGATATTTTTGTTTCTGGTAAATACATGATGGGTTCTGTGCCTGGTGATAAAGTGTTGATTAAAAAAATAAAATCTCAACGCAGAGAACTTGAAGGACAAGTAGTAGAAATTTTAGAAGAAAAGAAAAACATTGTTGGTATTGTAAGCAACATCGGAAAGTTTGTTTCAGTTACTTTGAAAGACTGCCAATATGTAACTATGCGAGCTGAAAATAAGGCAGATGTTGTTATTGATGATATAGTTTTAATAAATGTTTTAGGTCGTGGTACAAGTCATAGTAGGCTTTCTTGTGAAATTAAGTCTATTATTGGCCAAGTGTCTTCTTCAACGAAAGCTGTACAAATTCTTCTTGCTGAAAAAGATATCCAACAGAAATTTCCTAAAGAAGTAATTAAAGAGGCCAATAAGGTTATAAATAATATCAACATAGGCGATGAAATTGAAAAACGTCTGGACTTGAGAGAGTTGCCTATTTTTACAATAGATAGTGCTTCTACAAAAGATATTGATGATGCAATAAGCATAGAAAAAACAAATGAAGGTTTTAAACTAGGTGTTCATATAGCTGATGTAAGTTTCTATGTTCGTGGTGGTAGTGAATGCGATAAAAACGCTTTTGAAAGAGGCACTTCAATATATTTTGGTGATAGCGTTATTCCAATGTTGCCTAAAGAATATTCGAATGATGTATGTTCGCTTAACGAAAATGTAAATCGCCTTGCATTTTCTTGCCTTATGGAACTTGATAATCAAGGTATCGTAAGAGACTATAGGTTTGAGAAAACAGTTATTCGTAGCCGTGTTAAAGGTGTTTACAGTGAAATAAATAATATTTTAAACGGCGTTGAAACTGAAAATTTAAAAACAAAATATAAAGAAGTTTATTCTGAAATTTTTTATGCCAAAGAACTTTTCGAACTTTTAAGAAAAAGAAGAGTACAGCGTGGAAGCATGGACATAGAGAGTGATGAAGCACTGATTGTCTTTGATGAAAAAGCTAAAGCTATTGATATAAAAAAGCGTGAACGAGGAGATTCAGAAATGATTATCGAAGAATTTATGCTTTTAGCTAACAGCTGTTCAGCTAATTTTGCTAAAAAATTAGATCTTCCTTTTGTATATCGTGTTCATCAGCAGCCAGATTCTGATAAATTATTATCTCTAAAAGAAAGCCTTTCTAAAATAGGAATGACTCTTGAAGATAATGAGAATAAGAGCTTACAGCAAGTGATGAGCGATTTGTTAGATAAAACACGAGATACTAATCTTCAAAACATAGTGCATAAACTTGTTTTGCGTTCTCAGTCAAAGGCAAAATATTCTGTAGATCCTATTGGACACTTTGGACTTGTGCTTGATGATTATGCTCATTTTACAAGTCCAATTAGACGATATTCAGATCTTGCGATTCATCGTATTATGTCTGAGTATTTGTTTAATAAAAGTGTTGCAAAAACCAAAAAGAGGTTTGCAAAATTTGCACCTAACCGGGCACAAAAAGCTTCTATGACTGAACTTGTTGCGATGCAAACTGAAAGAAGTGCTACAGATATTTATAAAGCTGAAATTATGGCTAACCATATTGGTGAAGTTTACGATGGTGTGGTTTCTGGTGTTATGAATTATGGAGTTTATGTAGCACTAGAAAACACTGTGGAAGGGTTAGTTCATATTTCAATGCTTGATATGGTTAGCCCTATTCTTACTCCAGGATATAGTTTAGATTGTCCAATCAGTGGTATAAATTATAAAATAGGTGATTCTGTTTCAGTAAAAGTTATAGGAACAGACATTTTAAATGGTAATGTTGATTTTGCAATGGCAGATAAAAATATCAATGAATCGTGTTTGGTAAAGACTAAACTAAAAGAAAGAAAAAATAATAAACAGCATTTTGAAAGACCAAAAGGTATATCAACGCATAAAAAAGTAAAACATAAGAGAAAAATATGAAAATATAAAAAAATAACACCTACAATTTATTGTAGGTGTTATTTTTTATTTTTAAAAAGCATAAAATGTTATAAATTACCAACAATTTAATAAAAGGAATAGGAGTTGGTATTATGAATTTTGGTAAAAAGGAAATTTTGACATCGGAACAAATAAGAATAAATGATTTAAAAGAAGAGATTCGTAACTGCGAGATTATGCTTAAAAGAGCAGAAGAAATGTTCGATATGACGACTGATGATTATCTTATAGAGGCAAGAATATATGAGATAAAAAGTCTTATAAAACATCATGACTATCTTATACGCACACTTAAGCAGCTAATGCAGAAAGAAACAATAAATGTATAGGAGATAAAATGGAAGTATTTTTACTTTTTTCAGCATGTATAATTTTGATTTGTGTTACTTGGGGGTTATCAAAAGCTAAAAAACCATTTATAACATCGCTAAAAAGCGCAGTAAGCGGTTTATCGGCACTATTATTAGTAAATCTATTAAGCGGTCAGACAGGGTGTTACATAGCAATAAATGCGGCAACAGTGTTCATCTCAACTGTTCTTTCGCTACCGGGTGTAGTATGCTTGCTGATTATGAAATTAGTTTTCAACTATTGATGAAAGTTTTTAACTAATATATAATTTCATTATAATAATTATATTGTTAAATACAATATGTAACTCAAATAATATAATTATTGATTTGAATGTGATTATATTGCTAAAATGTATTATAGCTAATCTGACATTCAAAAATTTTAAAATAATATATAAGATATCATTCATTTACAAATATAATTGATAACTTAAATTAATTTACAATTCATAAAATTATTTTTATTGATAAATATAATTAAAAATTTATGATTCTTTTTTATTCATAATCACTGATGAAATCTTTATACTGATTAGATGTCACATAGTAATATTAGAAATGATTTGCAGAAATGAATTTTAATAAATAGAAATATTTTTGATATTCATAATCTGCAAATCTTTTTGGACTTATTTGTCGTTTAGAAATAGAAATTTTTGAGAAAATGTGATTTAGTAGCATATGAAGAAACGAAACTTTATGGTACTAAAAGTTGGAAATGAATGACACAAATATAAATTAGATTTATAAACACAGTATCACTTAAATGACACTATTTTATGGAATATGATGAGGTGGGCAGCGTGGTGTATGGAAAGAGTTAAAACTTCTTAAACAGGTTAAAAACTATTATACATATGTAGATAAAAATCTTATGATATATTTACAGAAAAATCAAAATAAGATTTTTTGTACCAGATTACTAATAAATTTATTATAATAATAAAAATAATAAAAGCCACGCTTATGCGTGGCTTTTATGTTATTCGATAACAACAGATTTCATAACAACAGGCTCAACTGGTTTATCTGCCCAACCTGTACGAACAGCTGCAATTCTATCAACTGTGTCCATTCCTTCAACAACTTTACCAAAAGCTGCATACTGACCGTCAAGATGTGGTGCATCTTGATGCATAATAAAGAACTGACTTCCTGCAGAGTTAGGAGCAGAAGTTCTTGCCATTGAAATAACGCCTCTTTCATGCTTCAAATCGTTTTTGAAACCGTTGGAAGAGAATTCACCTTTGATTGTCCAACCTGGACCACCAGTGCCGTTACCCTTAGGGCAACCTCCTTGAATCATAAATCCTGGTATTACACGATGAAAAGTAAGACCATTATAGAAACCATCTTTAACAAGTTTTTCAAAGTTTTCGCATGTTTCTGGTGCGATATCAGGATAAAGTTCAATTTTTATTTTTTCGCCTGTATCCATTGTAATAACTACCATATCAGTAAATCTCCTTAAATATATAAGATATTCATATTATAAACTAAATATGTTATTAAATCAAACTATTTATGCGATGAAAATTTGTAGTACATATAGAGGCCTTCAACAAGCAAATCATTATTTATCATGCATTCACTTTCACATAAAGGCATTATAACTTTCGAAATTCCACCTGTTGCATAAACATGGCATTTTTCGCCTATCTCTTTTTCAAACCCTCGTATCATACCATCCATGCAATAAGCACTTCCGTAAACAATTCCACTTGCGATGCTATCGGCGGTATTTGTACCTATTACTTTTGGCGGCGGAGTTAAACTTTCGTCAATAGGTAGGCCTGTTCTATCGTGAAGGGCTTTAAGTTCAGTTATGACGCCAGGAAGAATGCTTACACCTAGTAAAGCTCCTTCTTTATCCATAGCTGTAATTGTTGTAGCAGTGCCCATATCTATTACAATAGCTGGCGTATTGTATATATGCTTTACTGCAAAGCAAGAAGCTATAATGTCTACACCAACCTCTTGAGGATTCCCAATTCGCACTTTCATATCAGATATATTATCGTTTTTAAATAGAAGGGGCTCATAACCAAAAATATTTTCAAGAGCCATAAATACACCTTGAGTTGTGTTGTGAACTACACTGCATAAAACACAAGCTTCTACATCCGCTATATTTATTCTATTATTTTTTAGACTTTTTTTTATTACCGGAATATAGTCCCAACATGAAAGGGCTTTTTCATATGGAATAGAAAAGCTGGATGTGTGAATATCATTTTCAAAAACACCTACATCTATATCCGTATTTCCTATGTCAAAACATAAAATCATAAAGTACACCTCGTTTCTTTCTATATTTTATCATTATAATTTATAAATTAAAGTGTTGTTATATTTTTTTGTATATCAGCATAAAAATTATTAAACAGCATTAGCAAAAGTGCATTGTTTTGCCTATTTAATTACTAATTTTTCCATAAAAGGGGGAGGAAAATGTTCGTTCTGACATTAAACAAAAAGAAAAGTGGCAAAGTTGTATCTGCAATAATTGTGGTAGCTTTTTTAGTTGGAATAGGATTTGGTGTGAAGAATTTATTTTTCAAAAATCAAGAAACGGGCACAGGCTCAAAAGTTAATTTGAAAATGAAAACGACACAAGAAATGGCAGAGTATATTATTTCTAAAGGCTATACAGTTGATTTGCAGTCCGCACAAGTTAAAGAAGTAAGGATACCTAAAAAATTTGATGCAGAGTTTGAAAATTTCAATCGGAAAATAAATAAAACAGATAATTTATCTTTGGAAAAATATAAGAATGACAAGGTAAATAAATGGACTTTTGCTATAACGGATTATGATGTTAAGGATAAAACTGCAACAGCGGTATTACTTATAAAAAAAGATAAATTGATAGGTGCATATCTATTACAACATCCCGAAGGAACTGCCCATCCACTACAAAAAAATAGTATCCGGGGAGATATTCTTGGATAATAGGTTTATTTATCTATTAAAATATGATAAAATAATGAATTATAAAAATTTAACTAATTTATCATAAAGCGAAGAGACTATAATCCCTTCGCTTTATGACATAAACAAAGGAGATGTATATATGCAAACGAGACTGGACAAGCTTTTAAGTGAAAGCCTCGCTATTTCACGACAAGATGCTAAAAAACTCCTTGCCAAATCATCCGTAACTGTTAATGGAATAGTTGTAAAAAAAGGCGATAAAAAGGTTGATACAGATAAAGATGATATAAGGGCAAACGGTAAAGGTTTAATTAGTGAGAAGTTTGTATATATTATGCTAAATAAGCCAGAGGGAGTTGTAAGTGCTTCCACAGATAAAAATGATATTACTGTTATAGATTTGATAAAAGATGATTTTCCGCGACGAAACCTTTTTCCTGCAGGCCGTTTAGACAAAACTAGTACAGGCTTTGTATTGATAACAGATGATGGACAATTTGCACACGATATTTTGAGTCCAAAGAACCATGTTCCTAAAACATATATGGTAACGGTAGATAGTCCCATTACAGATGAAGTTATAGAGGCTTTTAAGAATGGTGTAACTCTTGCTGATGGAAAGACTATGAAAACAGCTACTATTATTCCACAAGAAGATAAATATACAGCAATTATTATTTTACATCAAGGCGTTTATCACCAAATTAAAAGAATGTTAGGAGTTTTTGATATTGGTGTAAATTCTCTTCATCGTATATCAATAGGAAATTTACGGCTAGATGATCAACTAAAACCTGGAGAATATAAAAAGCTGTCATCTGTACAGCTTGCACAAATTACCAATTCGAAATTTACAAAAAATTAAAAAAAGGAACACATTTATATTTTATAATATATTTATCGTGTTTGAATATATATTTTTATATTTTGCACATAAAAAACATTAAAAAATTGTAAAAAAATGTTGCATTTTATAAAACTATTGTGTAAAATATAAATGATTAGTCATAACTGTTGTGTAAAATAACAATAGATTATTTAATTTATAGGAGTTCAGTATGTCAAACAGGATGTTTCAGGGCGTCATTTATCAGATGAAAGATGCCGTAGGTAGAACTATGGGTGTAACTGATGAAATGGGCGTTGTAGTCGCTTGTAGCGATTTAAGTCAGATAGACACTATTAAGGATGGTGTTCAGACAGAGAGAATGTCTAACAGCCGGTCTTTTGTCCGTAATGGATATACATTTAAAGGTGTAACAAATTCAAAGAGAAATGACTTTTATGTTTTCGTAGAAGGCAGTGATGAAATGGCAGATAAATTTGCTTGCATAACTGCAATTTCGTTGCAGAGCCTAAAACAATTCCATGATGAAAAATTTGACAGACTTAATTTTGTTAAAAATGTTGTAATGGATAACATTATGCCTGGGGATATTTATGCTAAGGCAAGAGAAATGCATTTTGTGACAGATATTCCAAGAGTTGTCCTAATTATTCGTGTTGAACAGCAAAAGGATATGTCAACATTTGATGTTGTTCAAAATCTTTTTCCTGATAAGCAAAAAGATTTTGTTTTCGATACAAGTGAAAATGATACAGTTCTTATTAAAGAATTAAAAAAAGGAATCGAAACAAAAGATATTGAAAAACTTGCAGCTTCAATTGTTGATACACTAAATGTTGAATATTACATCAAAGCAACAGTTGGCATTGGTACACAGGTAACAAATATAAAAGATCTTGCATCTTCATTTAAAGAAGCACAGATTGCTCTTGAAGTTGGAAAAGTTTTTGATACAGAAAAAACAATTGTTAATTATGAGAACTTGGGTATTGCTCGTCTTATTTACCAGTTGCCAACTACATTATGTGAAATGTTTTTAAAAGAGGTATTTAAGCAAGGCTCGATCGACAGCTTAGATCAGGAAACATTGTTTACAATTCAGAGCTTTTTCGAGAACAATCTAAATGTAAGTGAAACTTCACGCGGTTTGTTTGTTCATAGAAACACACTTGTTTACCGACTTGAGAAAATCAGAAAAATTACCGGTTTGGATTTAAGGGAATTTGACGATGCTATTGTTTTCAAGGTAGCTTTGATGGTTAAGAAATATCTCCAGTCAAGTCAGGAAAAATTTTAATTTACACCGCCCTTAAATGTATTTTATATTACATAATAAGGGCGGTTTTCTAATTATATAAAAAGTATTGAGGATAAAAATGATAGACTTTAAACATGTAACTAAGGTTTACGAGCCTAAAATAACAGCCTTAAAAGATGTCAATGTTCATATTGATAAAGGTGAGTTCGTATTTGTATTGGGACATTCAGGTGCTGGTAAAAGTACGTTTTTGAAGCTTATGCTTCGTGAAGAAAAAGCTACAAAAGGTGAAGTTATTGTAAATGGATACAATTTATCAAAAATAAAAGAAAAGGATATTCCTTATATGCGCCGAACATTAGGCGTTGTTTTCCAAGACTTTAGACTTATTCCTACCCTTACAGCTTATGAGAACATTGCGTTTGCTATGCGAGTTACTAACATAGATGAAAAGGAAATAAAAAGAAGAGTTCCGTATATTCTTAATCTTGTTGGGCTTGCTGGTAAATCTGATAAATTACCGGCACAACTTTCTGGTGGTGAACAACAGCGTGTTGCTTTGGCTAGGGCTTTGGTTCATAACCCAGATCTTGTGATTGCAGACGAACCTACTGGTAATATAGATCCACGGCTTTCTATTGAAATTATGGAATTGTTGAAAGCTATAAACAGCACAGGCACAACGGTTTTAGTTGTTACACATGAACATGACCTGGCAAAAAAATACGCAAAACGCATAATTGAAATGCGCAGTGGTGTTATTGTTAATGACACTGTGGGAAAGGTGGCAGGTATATGAATTTTTCAAGTTTTAAATATCTGTTTAGTCAAGGGTGGAACAACTTTAAAAACAATAGAATTATGAGTGTTGCTTCTGTAGCAGTTGTTAGTGCTTGCCTTCTGCTTGTTGGAGTTTGTGGTTCTGTTGTGTTAAATGTAAATAGTTATGTTAAATTTCTAGGACAACAAAATGAAATAGTTATTTACTTAAAAGATGATGCTTCTAAACAAGATATTGATAGCATGGAGAGACAAATAAAGGAAGACAGCGATGTGTCTTCATACGTATTTGTGTCTAAAGAAGAGGCTTTGAATGAACAGATTGGGTATATGGGACAATATGGACAACTCCTAGAAGGCTATAAAGGAGATAATAATCCGCTTCCGGCATCTTTCAGAATACATATCAAAGATTTAACCAACATTTCTCAGATTTCTAACAGATTCTCATCAATGACTGGTGTTGATTATGTCTCTACGCCTACAGAATTAGCTGGTGTTCTTATTGCACTTAAAAATGTTACATATTATACAGGGTTTGCAATTCTTCTTATTTTATTTATGGTAAGTATGATTGTTATTTCAAACACAACAAGACTTACAGTTTTTGCAAGAAGAAAAGAAATAAATATTATGAAATTTGTAGGTGCTACAAATGGATTTATCAGAATGCCTTTTATTGTTGAAGGATTAATCATAGGAACTGTTTCAGCAATAATTACTTTTGTTGTCATAAGTGCAGGATATATTTATTTGTATAATTATATTACAACACAAGCTACAGGCTTTATATCAACACTAAGTTCATGTGTTCTGCCTTACAAAGATATAGCTTTGATTATGTCTTTATATTATATACTGTTTGGATGGATTATTGGTGGTGTTGGTAGTGCATTATCAATGAGAAAATATCTTAAGGTTTAAGGAGCTGACATGAAAAAGAAAAAAGTTATATTTAATATATTTTGCCGGATTTTTATTTGTATAATGGCTGTTGGACTTATTTCTCCGATTGTTGCTTCTGCAGGTACAAAAGAGGATTATGAAGAAGCACAAGGAAAACTTGACAAGATCAATAAAGAAATTACTGATTTGGCTAATCAGAAAAAGAAACATGAAACAGCTATAAAAAATGCTAATTCTCAAATTGACTTAGTAAAAAAGCAGATAAATATTCTTAATAGCGATATAAAATCTGCAAATGAGTCATTAACAAAAAAACAGCTTGAATTAGAAGCTAAAAAAGCCGATATTGTAAAAACTGATGACTTATTTAAGGAAAGATTAAAAGCTATGTATGTCATGAGAAATGATGGACCTTTGTCTACACTTTTGTCAGTTGACAGCTTTTCTGAACTACTTACTGCAACAGATACCTTGCAAAGGATTTCAGTAGCAGATACAGAGTTGTTAAAACATCTTGATGAAGAAAAACGATCTATTGAAGAAGAAGAGGCTTCTATACAGCAACTTGTAAATAGTTTGGTAGAAAAACAAGGTACATTAGAACAAAAGCAGTCTGAATTAGCTGGATATATGAAAGTTCTTGATCGGAATCTATCTGATACTGAGGCTCAAAGTGAAGCGGCTAAAGAAACTCAACGGGAAGTTTACAAAGAATATATTGCAGCCAAAAAAGCAATGGAAGCAGAATTTGGAACAAGTCAAGGTGAATTCGTAGGAGGAGAATGGATATGGCCTGTACCTACTAACGGGTTTATTTCTTCACCATTTGGGTGGAGAACACTTTATGGTAAACCAGATAATCATATTGGCATAGATATTGCTACAGGTTGGGGAGAGGGTTGGTCATATATTTCGAATCAACCTATAGTAGCTGCAAACTCTGGTACAGTTACTAAAGCAGTTTATAGTAATCGTGGTTATGGTAACTATATTATTATTGATCACGGCGGAAATAACTTTACCCTTTATGGACACTGTAATTCATTGTCTGTT
The DNA here is from genome assembly GCA_020024475.1 of Oscillospiraceae bacterium. Lineage (GTDB taxonomy): Bacteria > Bacillota > Clostridia > Oscillospirales > Ruminococcaceae > RGIG3102. Next base: position 19,358 of record JAHHTS010000005.1, on the reverse strand, counting down.
GGTGTTGGAGATTATGTTACACAAGGACAGCAGATAGCTACTGTTGGTTCCACTGGTAACTCTACTGGGCCACATCTTCATTTTGAAATAAGACTTAACGGGACACCGGTTGACCCTCAACCGCTTGTTCAGGGCACACGCCCTAAACGCTAACCGTGGAAAAGAGGAATATGAAAAAGAAAATAAGTTTAAGTTCTGCAATCAGCTATATTTTTGTGGCTATGACAGTTACATTTTGCCTCACAATGATTGTTTCTTCAAAAATTTTTGAAGCTAAAGTTGATTCAGTAAGTCAAAAAGAAATAATGTATGACAAAATTTCTGATATCGATAAATCCGTAAGACAAAACTATTATACAGCAGTTGAGTATAACAAGGTTTTGGAAAATATGTCAGCTGGATATATAAAAGGATTAGGAGATTCAGAATCAAAATATTATACGTCTAATCAAGTAGGGGAATATCAGCTTGTTATGGATGGTAAAATCATAGGAATTGGTGTTGATTTCATTAAGTCAAGAGAAGATAGTGGCTATATGAAAATTTATAAAGTATACACAGATTCTCCGGCAGATGTACGGGGAATTGCTGTAGGTGATAAAATTACAGCAATAAATGGAGTTAGCACAATAGGTATGTCATTAGAAAATGCCAATGAGATGCTTTCTGGTGTTTCTGGAACTACTGTTGATATATCATATATGCATGAAAATAGTGAAAAACAGATTTCATTAACCCATAAGGCATATGACGCATCATCAATCTCTTATTTGAAAGAAGAGGAATATGGATATATTTCAATTTCAGCTTTTACAAAAAGAACTGCTTCTGAACTTGATTATGCTGTAAAGAGTCTTACTGATTCTGGTGCAAAAAGTCTTGTTATTGATATTAGAGATACAATTAGTAAAGATTTTGATAGTGCTGCATCTGCTGCAGATGTTTTACTTAAAGAAGGTACAACGATGTATGCAGTTTATAAAGATGGAGAAAGAAAAGTTCTTTATACATCAAATAAATCTGCAACAGATTTGCCTATAGTGTTGATAACAAATTCACGTACTGGTTATGCTAGCGAAATGTTTGCTATGATGCTTAAAGATGTTTCTGGAGCAAAAACAGTAGGTACTACTACAATGGGAAAAGGAACGTTGCAAAAAATGTTCCGCTTACCTGATGGTAGTGGTGTTGAGCTTACAGTCGCAAAACTTTCACCAGTTACATCTGATTCCTATAATGATGTAGGTCTTATTCCTGACTATGAAAAAGAATTGGACCCTTCAATTGAATCATTTCATACATTGCCTATGTCATCGGACCCTCAGGTTCAGCGTGCTTTTGAGGTTGCTAAAAACTTAGTAAGTAGCAAATAATTATTTCGGGCTTAATTAAACAATTAAGCCCGATTTTTTAAAATTGATAGGAAGGAACAATTATGCCAAATAAGGTTAAAAACATTTTACTTTTAAATACAGTGCTTTCTACTACTTTAGGTATACTTTTTGTTATTTCTCCATTTACAGCATCTGTGTTTTCATTTGCTATAATAGGAATAGTGCTTGCTCTAAGCTTTTTTGCGAAAACAGCAGCTGATAATTCCTATGATTTGCATTTACAGCGTAGTTCATTTATGAAGCTTATTGTTTATGCGTTTATTGCTATGATGTTTGCAATGTATAATTTTGTAACAAGCTCTATGAATATAACAATGGCTCTTATTTGCTTTATTATGGCTTTTGAAAATGGATTTATTGCTTTTAAAAACTCTAAATAATTTAAATTTATATCAATTTGGATAGATGTAATATTTTGGTTTAAAATTTGTCACTAAAATGTGTAAATTTAAATTATTAATTTTTAAAAATAAAAAACCGCAGTTTTACTGCGGTTTTTTGTTTTTAATATTTAGAATAAGCCTTTTATAACACCATTTTCATCAACATCAATCGCTAGTGCTGCAGGAACTTTAGGCAATCCAGGCATTGTCATTATTTCACCCATAACAGCAACAACGAATCCAGCACCGGCAGATAGTCGAAGTTCTCTTACTGTCATTGTAAAGTCGGTAGGAGCAGAAAGAAGCTTAGCATCATCAGAAAATGAGTACTGAGTTTTTGCAATGCAGACAGGGAGTTTATCATAACCTTCAGCTGCCAGAGTTTTAAGCATAGTTATGGCAGGTTTTGCAAATATGACATCTTTAGCTCCATATATTTTTGTACAGATAGTTTTTATTTTTTCGTCTACTGTAATATCATCATTATAAGCAAAATTGATTTTTGCATTATCATCAATTATATCAAGAACTTTATTTGCAAGTTCAATACCGCCTTCTCCACCTTTAGCGAAAACATCACTTAAAGCACATTCAATACCTAGGTCTTTGCAATAGTCATAAACAGCTTCTCTTTCTGCTTGTGTATCTGATGGAAAAGAGTTAAGAGCTACAACGCATGGAAGATTAAAGTTATCTTTTATATTGTGAATGTGTCTGCCAAGGTTTGGAAGACCGGCTTTAAGAGCTTCAATATTTTCATTATTGAGTTCAGATTTTGCAACACCACCATGGTGTTTTAGAGCTCTAATTGTTGCAACAATAACTACAGCGTTAGGTGTGAGATTATTCATACGACATTTTATATCAAGAAATTTTTCAGCACCAAGATCAGCACCAAATCCAGCCTCTGTAACTACATAGTCGCCTAGTTTTAGTGCAAGTTTTGTTGCTACGGCACTATTGCACCCATGAGCAATATTTGCGAATGGACCACCATGTATAAGACAAGGTGTATTTTCGAGTGTCTGGACAAGGTTAGGATTTATTGCATCTTTTAATAGGGCAGCAAGTGCACCTGCGCATCCGAGCTCCTTAACTGTTACTGCTTTACCTGCAAAAGTGTAGCCAATTACAATTTTTGAGAGTCTTTCTTTAAGATCTGCTAAATCAGAAGCCAGACAAAATACAGCCATAATTTCACTAGCCACTGTAATATCATAACCATCTTCTCGTGGAGTACCATTAGCTTTTCCACCAAGACCATCTGTAATAAAACGAAGCTGTCTATCATTCATGTCCACACAACGCTTCCATGTAACTCTTCTAGGGTCAATTTGTAACTGATTTCCTTGATAAATATGGTTATCGATAATTGCTGCAAGAAGATTATTTGCGGCTCCAATTGCATGAAGGTCACCAGTAAAATGAAGATTGATATCTTCCATAGGAACTACTTGGGCATAACCACCACCTGCGGCACCACCTTTAACACCAAAAACAGGACCGAGGCTTGGTTCTCTTAAAGCTAGAACTACATTTTTACCAAGTCTTGATAAACCATCTCCTAATCCAATACTGGTTGTTGTTTTACCTTCACCTGCAGGTGTAGGACTAATTGCTGTCACAAGAATTAGTTTACCATCTTTATTCTTAATATCTTTAACTTTATTAAGATTGATTTTAGCTTTGTAATCACCATAAAGACTTATTTCTTGTCTAGAAAGACTAAGCTTTTTGGCAATTTCTTCAATCGGTAACATATTTGCTGATTGAGCAATTTCTATATCGCTTTTCATGTTGCTTATCCTCCATATCGCTGTATGTTTTGTGTTTTACTTACGAATATTTTTTAACAAAATTTATTATACAACAAAACTAAAATAATTGTAAATGACATTATATATATAATTTAAAAGATTGTACAAATTTATTTTAATGTGATATAATTACAAAGATAGTATGAAATTATAATACTCATAAAAACATAGTTTAATGAAAGGATGTCTTTTATGATTTATCTTGACAATGCGGCAACAACTCCTGTCAATCCAGAAGTAGCAAAAACGATTTATGAAAGTATGAAAAATACCTTTGGTAATCCGTCGTCTCTTTATACTATTGGAGCGCAGAGTGAAATGGAAATAAATAAAGCTAGAACATTTATTGCAAGTTGCATTGGAGCAAAATCTAGCGAATTATATTTTACTTCTTGTGCCAGCGAAAGTAATAATATAGCTATTTACGGATTGGCACTTGCAAGAAAAAATTGGGGTAAAAAGATTATTACCACAGGATACGAACACCCGTCTGTAAGAAATCCTTTCGGCATGCTCGAAGAATTAGGTTTTGAAGCAGTTTATATCAATCCTGATAAAAGTGGAAATATAAATTATCAAGAAATAATTGACGCAGTAGATAGCAAAACTTGTCTTGTTAGCCTTATTCATGTTAATAATGAGACTGGTGCTAAATTAGATATAGAAAAAATTTGTTCTAAGATAAAAGAAAAAAATTCAAGAACTGCCATACATATAGATGCTGTTCAAAGTTTTATGAAATATCCGATTGATGTTAAAAAACTTAAAATAGAAACGCTTTCTTTTTCAGCACATAAAATTAATGGACCAAAAGGAATTGGTGGTTTATATATTCGTAGTGGTACAAATATAAAGCCGGTTTTTCTTGGCGGTGGTCAGGAAAGAGGACTTCGTGCTGGAACTGAAAATATTCATTATATTCAAGGGGTTGCAAAAGCTTGTGAAATTTTGAAACCAACTATTTCAAGAAATTTGCTGCATTACTCTAATCTAAAATCCAAATTGTTGGAAAGACTTAACGAATTTGACAATGTCATAATCAACAGTCCTGATGATGCTGCCCCATATACAGTAAATATTTCATTTACTGGTTACAGAAGTGAAACATTACTGCATTTCCTTGATAGTATGGGAATTTGCGTTTCATCAGGTTCAGCGTGCTCTAAAGGAAGTCAAAGCCATACTTTGGAAGTTATGAAACTTTCGCAAAATCTCATAGATAGCGCCATTAGAATTTCTTTCGGAGTGCAGAATACAGAGGAAGATGTAATTGCTCTTATCAGTGCTTTGAAATTAGCAATAGAAAAATTACAGAAAGTGAAAAGATAAAATGAAACAACTTATAATGTGTTACTTGGGTGAAATGGCACTCAAAGGACTTAATAAATCCACATTTGAAGCACAACTTGCAAAATCTATTCGTCGAAGAATTAAAAATTTAGGACAATTTAAAGTTTATAAAGCACAAAGCACATTCTATATTGAACCAGAAGATGAGTTTAGTGATGTTGATGGTGCTTTTGAAAAAGTGAAAAAGATTTTTGGTATTGCAGCTGTTTCAAAAGCTGTTGTAACTGAGAAAAATTTTGATAAAATTGCTGAAATTGCTCCTATATATCTTGAGGATACATTGCATGATGCAAGAACATTTAAAGTTGCTGCAAAAAGAAGCGATAAATCATTTCCAATGGGTTCACTGGAAATCTCAAAAGAGATTGGAGCAGCTATATTGAGAAAATTTCCACATTTGAAAGTAGATGTTCACAATCCACAAGTTACAGTTATGGTAGAAATACGTGACTTTGGCGCATATATTCATGAGGCAAAACAGCCAGGTGCAGGTGGAATGCCAGTTTCCTCATCAGGCAAAGGTGCACTTATGCTTTCAGGTGGTATTGACAGTCCAGTTGCTGCATATATGATGGCGAAAAGAGGCATGAGTATTATGTCAGTTCATTTTGCCTCACCTCCATATACAAGCGAAAGAGCAAGACAGAAAGTTATCACACTTTGTGAAAAAGTCGTTGACTACACAGGTGATATGAATTTGTTCATTGTGCCTTTTACAACAGTTCAGGAGTATATAAGAGATAATGGTGTGCCAGAATTGTTTACGATTCTTATGCGTCGAAGTATGATGAGAATTACTGAAAATCTTGCAAATAAGTACGGTGCAGGGGCAATTATAACAGGTGAAAGTCTTGGGCAAGTTGCATCACAGACACTTTCAGCTATAACAGCAACAAATGCAAGTGTTAATATGCCTATTTTCCGCCCTGTAATCGGTATGGACAAAACTGAAATTACGGATATTGCAAGAAAAATAGATACATTTGAAACATCTATTCTCCCTTATGAGGATTGTTGTACAATTTTTACACCACCTCATCCAAAGACTAAACCTAGCCTTGAGGAAGTTGTTGAAGCTGAAAAGTCAATGGGATTAGAAGAACTTTTCCGCCTTGAAGAATCGGCAGCTGTAGAAGCTGAAAAATTGAGAATAAATGTTCAGTAAATTTTTATAATACCTAAAAGAGGTGAAGAAATTGACAGCAGAAATAATTTGTGTCGGAACTGAACTGCTTCTTGGTGATATTGTTAACACTAATGCTCAGTTTATATCAAGAAAGCTTTCTGAATTGGGAATATCGGTTTATAATCAACAGGTTGTAGGAGATAATCCTGAAAGGCTGCGCCAAGCAGCCACTATTGCAAAACAGCGCAGTGATATTGTTATTTATTCAGGTGGTCTTGGACCAACTGATGATGATATTACAAAACAAACAGTTGCAAGTGTATATAATGATAAATTGGTTTTTAATCAGAGAATCTGTGATAATATACAAGATTACTTTAAGCATACCGGTCGTGTAATGACTGAAAATAATAAAAGACAAGCATATGTTCCAGAAAGAGGTCGTTTCCTTGAAAATAATTATGGAACAGCACCAGGTATAGTTTTTATCGATGGAGAAAAACTTGCTATTCTCATGCCAGGAGTTCCAAAAGAAATGAGAAATATGATGGAACACCAAGTTATGCCGATGCTATCTAAATTAGTTCAAGGAGCAATAGTTTCTAGATATATAAAAGTTGTAGGAATAGGTGAAAGTGCTCTTGAAGAAAAGATTCATTTGCTTTTAGAAGGGGAAAATCCAACCGCAGCCCTTTATGCAAATGAAGGCGAAGTAACTATTCGTATAACAGCTTTGGCACAAGAAAAAAGTATTGCAAATGATATGCTAGATAAGCTCTATGAAAAGATAGATAGTGTAATACACAAATATATTTATGGTGTAGATGTTGATAATATTGAATCTGTAATTGTAAATAAACTAAAATTTCTAAACAAATCGGTTGCAACTGCTGAGAGCTGCACAGGAGGTCTGCTTAGTTCAAGAATAACAAGTGTTTCTGGAGCATCTGAAGTCTTTTCAATAGGTGCTTGCACTTACTCAAATGAACAAAAGCATAATGTTTTAGGTGTCAGTGAAAAAGATCTTGAAATATATACTGCTGTTTCTTCCCCTGTTGTGTGCCAAATGGCACAGGGAATAAGAAAGAAGAGTGGGGCTGATTATGCTGTAGCTACAACAGGTTATGCGGGACCTAGCGGTGGAACACCTCAAGAACCGGTCGGAACTGTATATGTAGCTGTGGCAACGAGAGACAAGACATTTGTGAAAAAATGCAGTTTTTCAGGTACTAGACAAAGAATTACTTATCTTGCAACACAGAATGCACTAGATTTGCTTCGCTGTGTAATTGATAATTTGCATTGTGATAGTTCAAGAATTATTGATGACTACACAGATGATTTTAAAGAAGAATTGGAAGAAAAACCAAAGAAAAAAAGGGGTTTTTTTAAGGCCGTTTTAGCATTTATTTCACTAATTGCTTTATCATTAGTAATCGCTTTCGGATACCTTTGGCTTAAACATGATGGAAATTTAAAATTAAATAAAGTTGATTATCCAAGTATAGTGCATACTATTACTTCAAAGGTAAATAGCGTTATCCATAAAGCCCCAAAAAGCTTAGATACAATTTTAACAAATAGGCAATCAAATGATTTTTTTTCCAGTGGTTTTGAGAAATCTACAGTAAAAATGATTGCTAATCTGGGTTCTCAAAACCCAAATATTCATGGTTGGATGACATTTAAAAATTCCAAAAAAGAATTTCCAATTTTTAAAAATTATGAAACAGTAGAAGATGGAGGCGTATTCCTTCTTTCAGATAGTTATATAAATGACTATAAATATGTTTCTGGTTTTACAGTCGAAAACATTTTTGATTTTACTAATCTAAATTCGATTAGAGAGAATTCATCATTTGTTTTATTTGATGACAATGGCTGGAAAGATTTTCAAATTTTTGCAGTAGGTACTTTTTCATCTAATGAACTTGACAAACTTTATATGACCAAAGATAAACAGGAATTTATAGTTGAGGTACGTGCTAGAAGTATATTTGATGTAGATATAATTGTAAATGATTCAAATAAAATTATAAGCCTTGTTCAAGATGCTGGAAAAAATAAATATGCCGTTGCTTTTGCCATTGAGGGCAATCGTAATGTGTTTCCAAGCGTTGACACGAAAAGCGTTGCTATTTATTCGGATTGGTATATGAAAAAAACTGGACTTACGAATGAAAATGCAGCAGATGCAATTTTGTATGCTCAAGAAGTTTACGATAGAGATAACTGGCATTCTTGGCCGGTTGAGGAACTGTTAGACTCTCCGTCATATCCAACTACCTCTATTCCTAGCGAAAATAATTCGGTACATATTGGCTCATCTTCAAACGTAATTGAAAAACCAGCAGTTAGTCAAAGTTCAAAACCAAACAGTGATTCAGTTAATCCAAATAATCCAGCAGAAATACCAAAGCCTATTGCTCCAAAACCTACAAATACACCAACACCACCTGCAGAGACTAAGCCTACTGAAAAACCAGACCTTACACCAACTCCAGGTGAAGAAATACTTACAGTAACTATGAATGGTCAAGTTGTTTCAGGACCAGCGACACAGATTTTAAGTCAGATTGTAGCTATTGAAATGAGCTCTTCATGGAATCCAGAAGCACTTAAAGCACAAGCAGTTGCCACACATACATTTATAGAATATGAGTATAATCGTGGCGTAAAAGCTCCTTCTGTTTCTGGAAGAACTAGTCCTAGTCAACGAATAGTTAATGCAGTCAGCCAAGTTTCTAATCAAATTATTACTATTGGTGGCAGACCAGCCTATGCACCTTATTGTGCATCAGTTTCAGGGAGGACAAACCCACCAAGTCAAGTATGGGGCACCAATCATTCCCACTTACAATCTGTTGAAAGTAAATATGACTATCAGTCACCTGGATTTGAAAAAGTTTACACAATTTCTCTTGAACAGATGAAAGGAATACTTGAAGAAAGATTGAACATCACCCTTGATGAGGAACAGGCAGAAAATTGGTTTAGCGTTGTGGACTATACAGATGGTGGATATGTACGCAGAATGAAAGTTGGCGATGCCACCACGTATATTGCCGAAAATGGAAATACAAGAAATATAACAGGTTACTACTTTGCTACTGATATAATGGCGGATGCAGGAATACCGCTTAGAAGTGCGGCATTTACAATAAACTATGCAGATGGAAACTTTACTATTGTTACACAAGGGTATGGACATGGGGTTGGTATGAGTCAGTGGGGTGCTCAACTTTATGCACAAAATGAGGGATGGAGTTATTCACAAATACTTAACCATTATTATACTGGTGTTACAATTCAGAGTATTAAATAAGGAGTTAAAATGAATTATATTGATTTGCGTTCAGACAGTGTAACTCAGCCTACACAAGAAATGCGAGACGCTATGTATACAGCACCAGTTGGTGATGATGAATATGGTGACGACCCAACAGTAAAGAATCTAGAACAGCTATGCGCACAAAAAGTTGGAAAAGAAGCTGGACTTTTTGTTGCGAGTGGTACTATGGGAAATCAGCTGGCGGTTATGACTCATACAGTTCGTGGAGATGAAATAATAATTTCCGCTGGCAGTCATATTGTTGTACATGAAGTAGGTGCAGCGGCGGTTTTAAGTGGAGTCACATTAAAAGTAATTGATACTCCAGATGATATGCTAACCCCTGAACTTATAGAAAAATCTTGCCGCTCAAAAGACCAATTTTGTCTTCCAAGGACAAGTCTTGTTTGTATGGAAAATGCACTTACAAATGGTAAAGTTATGAGCGTATCTCAAATGAAAGCTTGTTATAATAAAGCTAAAGAACATAACTTGCCAGTACATTTGGATGGAGCTAGACTTTTTAATGCGGCGATATCTCTTGGTGTTGACGCCACTGAGATAACACAATATAGTGATAGTGTTATGGTGTGCCTATCTAAAGGATTGTGTGCACCAGTTGGAAGCGTACTTTGCGGAAGTAAAGAATTTATAGAAAAAGCAAGAAAAAATCGCAAACTTTTGGGAGGCGGAATGCGTCAAGCAGGATTGGTTGCTGCTTGTGGCATTATTGCACTTGAAAAAATGATAGACCGACTTAAAGATGATCATGATAATGCAAAATACATGGCAAATCGTCTTAATAAAATGAAGGGCGTTAAGGTGCTTATGGATAATGTGGATATCAATATGGTGTTCTTCAAGCTTGAAAAATCTAAAGAGTTCGTATATTCTTTGCCAGGTAAAATGCTTGAGCATGGTATTAAAATGGCAGGAGAGGAAGGCGGGTTACTTCGCTTTATAACTAACAATGATGTTTCAAGGGCGGATGTTGAAAGAGTTTGCGATGTGTTTGAAAAAATACTTAATGAAAATATTTAATAAGGCGGCTTATTGCCGCCTTTTACTTTGAAAATTTGTTTTGTTTATGATAAAATGAAATAAATAATTAAAAAGGAGATTCTAATATGAATACTATTTTTAATCGTCGTAGTGTTAGAAAATTTAAAGCTAAGGATGTAGAAAAGGAAAAAATTTCAAAAATAATACGAGCTGCAATGCAAGCACCATCTGCAACTAATCAGCAACCATGGGAGTTCATCGTAGTTGATGAAAAAGATAAAGTAGAAAAACTTTCAGAGTTTAGTCCTTATTCTAAAATGCTGATGGAAGCCCCAATCGCAATAGTAATACTTGAACGCCAAGGATTAAGAGCTCAAGAGTTTGCACCTCAAGACCTAGGAGCATGCACTGAAAATTTGCTATTGCAGGTTGTTGAAGAAGGCCTTGGAGCAGTATGGATGGGTGTAGGGAAAAATAACCCTAGGGAAAGTTTTTTGATTGATATGTTCAATTTGCCAAAAAGTATCAGACCATTCGCTGTCATAGCTATTGGATACCCTGATGATGAAAATGCAAATAAATTTGTTGATCGTTACGATGAAACGAGAGTTCATTATAATAATTACTAATAAAATAAAAAGCAGAGTGTTAACTCTGCTTTTTTGTTACGAGTAAACCGTAAGCCGTGTTCTGTATTAAACGATGATCTATCTAGACTGTAAATTGCTCTACAGTTCAAGCCTCCTCCTGAGAGCTGCAGGACCACATATGCTCTACTATCGGGAGTTGCTGCGAATAAGGTTTACATAGCCGTTATGTCTCCACAACGCTGGTGAGCTCTTACCTCACCTTTCCACCCTTACCTGTAAAACAGGCGGTATATCTCTGTTGCACTATCTCTAAGGTCACCCTCGGCTGACGTTATCAGCTATTCTTGTCCTGAGCAGCACGGACTTTCCTCGTAAGCTATTTGCAAAAGCAACATTCTCACGCCATCGTATGTTTTACTCGTAAAAATCAAAAATTATCTGTAAGAGGCAAGCCGTTTGAATCGGTATCAATTCTTCCAGTGAAAATGTTTAATGCCTCAATTAAAGCCCAAATTTGGCTTATCCAACCAAGAAAAAATACAAACATCATTAGGTGAATTACACCTCTTTTGCTATATCCAAGATAAAAGTCATGAATACCCAAACTGCCAAGAAAAACTGCTAATAATCCAGCAATAATTCGGTTTTTAGGTTTTTCCATAAAATTATCATATGTTTGTTGAATATCATTTGTGTATTCTTTATTATAATTTGTTCTGTGGTTTACTCTTTGACCACAGTTAGAGCAAAAATCATCGCCATCGTTAAGATGAAATCCACAGTTTGTACAATACATATATATACTCCTTACTTTCTAGATAATTAGTTTATCATATATTTCATACTAATTCAACACTATTAAAGTGTTAAAATTGCAAAAAATAGGAAAATTTATATAATTTTTTAATCATAGCTATATTTTAATAGAAAAAATCAATATTTTATGATATAATATATCCCATTGTTGTGAAAGAGAGAAAAGGTATGAATTTTCGTTTTGATGTAAAGAAAGAAAATGGTGGACAACGTTTAAATGCTTTTTTGAGAGAAAGCGGAGTCAGCGCTGCTCTTATAAAAAAAATAAAATTCACATCTAATGGAATTCTGGTTAATGGAATAAAGCAAAATACAGATTATAATCTTGAAGCAGGCGATACAGTAGAAATAAATACGAGTGATGAAGAATCAGGAAGTACTGTCATTGTTCAAGACGGGTATTTGGATATAGTATATTTAGATAGGTGTTGTATGGTGGTAAATAAACCATATAATATGCCTAGTCATCCATCTTTTAATCATCCCACTGACACAATAGCAAATTACTTTATGGGTTACTGGAGACAAAGAGGAGAAAATAAAATATGTCGTGTTATAAATAGGTTAGATAAAAATACATCAGGACTTGTTTTAATAGCATTAGATGCATATTCTGCTGAAAAACTTAAAGGTGATGTTGAAAAAATTTACACAGCGATAGTACAAGGAAAAGTAGAATGTTCGCACGGATTTATAGATTTACCCATAGCAAGACAAGAAAAATCTATTATAAAAAGATGTGTTAGAAATGATGGTCAGAGGGCGTTAACTGAATATTGGATAAAAAAAGCTGGTGACAAATACACACTTGTCGATATAAAACTTTATACTGGGAGAACTCATCAAATAAGAGTACATTTTTCTCATATTAATCACCCACTTGCTGGAGATGATTTATATGGTGGAAGTTTAGAAAATATCAATAGACAAGCTCTTCATTGTAAACAACTAGAGTTTGTATCACCAGATACAAATAAAATTATTAAAGTTACTGCTCCATTACCAGAGGATATGAAACATCTAGAAACAAAAATATAAAAAAAGCAACAATATTATAAATAACTAAATAAAATGTGAAATAATAGTTAATTAATTGTTAAATATCGGCTACAAAATAGTTAAAAAAAGTAGTTTTTCTTGAAAAAAATCATAAAAACAGATATAATTATGAGGATAAGGTGTGAAAAACCTTAAATTACTGAAAAAGGAGAATGATGAATGCCATTAAAAAGCAATAAAGCAAATGCGTCAAATAATGGCCATAACAAAAAAGATTCGATATTAAAGTTAATTTTTAAAAGATATAACTCTGAAAAAATAACATTGGATGGAGTCAAAAACTTTTTTTGTCTTATATTTTATAAAATTGGATACGAGATAGAAAATAACTTAAAAATAGCGTGGAGCTATCTTTATAGAGCTCTTAATAAAATATATATATCAATAATAGATGCACTAAAAGTAATAGAAAAATTCTTGGACAAGTTTACAGATACAATTCTGGAAGATTTAGGAGAACCACTAGAAAAAATGGCTAGTGCTTCGCATAAAATATCAGTTATTATAAAGGAAGCAAGGGCTGATAGTAAGCGTAGTACCCGAAAAGAGTTAAAACGGTATCTTAAAGAAGGCTTGGAAAAAAACAAAGAACTTACTAAAGTACTTAAAAGCTATATGCTTCCAATAATTTCGGTTTTTATTTTTTGTTTGGTTATAGGAACTACTTTATCAAAGGAATATGCAATTAGTGTATTGCTTGATGGTGAAAAAATAGGTACTATTAAAAATTATACAGTATTAGAGAATGCTGATAAAATTATTACCAATAAACTTGTTAATACCAATGATCAGACTTGGCAGCCAAATACATCAATAAAAATGGTGGGACTTAAGAAAGATAGCGTTATTGATGAAAGACAACTTGCAAATAATATTCTTTCAGTTTCTGATGAAAATATTGTTGAGGCAACTGGTCTTTATGTTGATGGTGAATTTATAGGTGCTGTAAAAGACCCTACCAAGCTCAAAGCCGCACTCACTGCACTTAAATCACCTTATGAAAACGGAAACCCTAATCGTGAAGTTAGTTTTATACAAGATGTAAGTGTTTTTGATGGCATCTTCTTTGCTGATACAATAGTACCAGATGATGAACTTGCTACTTTGGTTTCTAGTGAAGTTAGTGGTGCAAAATATTACACTGTTGTATCGGGCGATTCCCCTTGGGATATAGCAGTTAAAAATGGAATTACATATAACACATTGTTATCTCTAAATCCAAATAATGATTTTTCTGGCTTATGGCCAGGTGATGTGGTAACAGTAGGTGCCTCTGTGCCTTTTCTTCAAGTTAAATATGTTGAAAGAACAACTCGTCAAGTTGAAGTTGGATATGATACAAAAACTGAGAAAAATAACTCTATGTCACTAGGTACAACTAAGGTTAGTCAAAAAGGTGAAAAGGGTCTAAATGAAGAACTTGTTGAGTCAACATACATTGATGGCGTTTTACAGAATTCAAAAATTATACAGACAACTGTTATAAAGGAACCTATTACAGAAATTGTTCAGCAAGGTACTGTATATAATGGACGGGTTATAACCGGAGGTAGTGGTAAGATTATTTGGCCAACAGGTGGAGGGCATGTAAGCCGTGGCTTTGCTGGTCAGTACCCAGCACATAATGGTTTAGATATAGCAGCTCCTATAGGTACACCTATTTTCGCAGCTGATACAGGTGTTGTTATAAAAGCAGTTTACACAAATACAGGTTATGGTATATACTGTATAATTGAGCATGGTGGTTATCAAACACTTTATGGTCACTGTTCAAGGCTTTATGTTTCTGCTGGTCAGCAAGTTCAGAAAGGACAAACGATTGCAGCTGTGGGTTCAACAGGTAACTCAACTGGACCACATCTTCATTTCGAGGTAAAAAAAGGAAACTATCGTTATAATCCTTATAGTTGGTTCTAAAAATTGTATTATCCGTCTGTTAACAGACGGATAATATTATGCATAAGATAATTATGAAATATATGTATCAAAAACACAAAAAATTACCTATATTTTAAATGTTTATATAAACACTTTATGAGTAAAATAATAGAAATAGAATTTTTATTATAAAATATAAAATAAATATTATATTAAATGTTACATAAAATAATTACTCCAAAGGAGAAAAAAGCTTGGAAAAGTATATTATTAAAGGCGGTAAGCCATTAAAAGGTGAAGTTTTTATAAGTGGCGCCAAAAACGCGGCTGTTGCGCTTCTTCCTGCAACAGTTTTGGCAAATGATGTTTGCATTTTGGAAAATGTTCCAGATATAAGTGATATTCGCCAAGAAATTGAAATATTAAAAGAAATGGGCGCAATGGTAAAGAGATTAAGCCCATCAGTATTAGAGATTGACACTTCAACTATCTCAACTACTGAAGTGCCTTTGGAATTGGGCATAAAATTTCGTGCATCATATTATTTTTTGGGTAGTCTTTTGTCAAGATTTGGGGAAGCAAGTGCGCCAATACCTGGAGGTTGTGACTTAGGTGCACGACCTATAGATCAACATTTAAAGGCTTTTACATCCCTCGGTGCGACATATAATCTAGATTATGCTATGATAAATGTTAAAACTGAAAATTTACAAGGATCACACATATTTTTTGATACAATTTCTGTTGGTGCAACTATAAACGCTATGCTCGGTGCCGTTATGGCTAAAGGAACAACCATTTTGGAAAATGTTGCTAAAGAGCCTCATATTGTTGATGTTGCGAATTTTCTTAATACAATGGGTGCTGATATACGTGGTGCGGGTACTGATGTTATAAAAATTCGTGGTGTTGAAAAAATGCATGGCGCAAATTATACAGTTGTTCCTGATCAAATTGAAGCTGGCACATTTATGGTAGCTGCTGCAGCGACAAGAGGGGATGTACTTATAAAGAATATTATTCCTAAACATCTTGAGTCAATCACCGGTAAAATTCAGGCTGTTGGTGCAAAAGTTGAAGAATTTGATGATGCTATAAGGGTTATAGGAGCACAAGAATATCAGAATACTAATATTAAAACAATGCCACACCCAGGATTTCCAACAGATTTACAGCCTGTTATGGGTGTTCTGCTTTGTCTTGCAAATGGAACATCAATTGTTACAGAAGGTATATGGGATAGTCGCTTTAAATATTGTGATGAATTGAACAAGATGGGTGCTAATATAAAAGTTGAAGGAAGAGTTGCGGTTTTTGAAGGCGTAGATAAGCTAAAGCCGGCTCCGGTAAAAGCTACAGATTTGCGTGCTGGTGCAGCCATTGTAGTAGCTGCTTTGTGTGCGGAAGGTCAAAGCGAAATCACCGGAATTCAACATGTAGAACGTGGTTATGTTGACATAGTAAAGAAAATTCGCGCTTTAGGCGGTGATATACAAAAAGTCGATTATCCAGATGCAGATTATATGAAAAAAGCATATTGATAACGAGAGCGGGGTGCTTATTACACTCCGCTTTATTTAACAGTAAGGAAATTTAAATGGCAAGATACATATCACTTTACTCTGGTTCTTCTGGCAACTGTAGTGTGGTGGAAGAAAACGGAAATTTTATTTTAATAGATATGGGCAAATCAGCTCGTGCTACAAATATAGCACTTAAAGAATTGGGCCTAGACATAAAAAACATTCAAGGTATTTTAATAAGTCATGAGCATTCCGACCATGTAAGTGGACTTCGTGTGTTTTTGAAAAATCTTGATGTTCCAATTTTTACAGGTGCAGCAACTGCGGATTATTTGCGCTATAATTCACTTGTTCCTATTCATACTGAAATATTTGATATGGATTATAGTGGTATAAATATAGGACCTTTCTATGTGAAAGGATTTGAAACCCCTCATGATTCAGTTTGCTGCATGGGATATCGCATTTCTAGTGAAAAAGGCAGTAAAATGGCTATAGCTACTGACTTAGGACATGTTACAGCTGAGATATTTGAAAACTTGAATAATGTGGATTTAGCAGTTTTAGAGTCGAACTATGATGAGCATATGCTAAAGTATGGAGATTATCCATATTACCTTAAGACTAGAATATCTTCAGATAGAGGCCATTTAAGTAATGTCCAATCTAGCGAAACAACCTTGAAACTTATTCAAAATGGTGTAAAAAAAATACAACTTTGTCACATTTCTAATAACAACAACACCCCGTCATTAGCTTTAGGACAACTTGTAAAACAAGCGTTGACAAAAGGTATAATTATAGGTGAAGATGCACAGGTAAAAGTAAATCATCGAAATGAAATTACACCATCAACAGAATTTTAATTACAAAAGGTATAAAAAATGCAAAATATTACAATAATCGCTATGGGAAAAGTTCAAAAAGGATTTATGTTAGAAGGTTGTAATGAATATATTAAAAGGCTTAAACCAATGTGTAACTTTAAACTTATTGAACTTGATGATGAGAATTTACCTGAAAAGAATTTGAATCAAACACTTATAAACAAAGCATTAGATAAAGAAAGTATGAAAATATTATCTGCTATTCCTAAGCAAAGCTATGTTATAAGTTTATGCATAGAAGGTAAGCAATTATCAAGCGAGGAATTAGCAAATACAATTTCACAAAAAGGACTGGAAGGTTTTTCAAATATATGCCTCATTATAGGTTCTAGTCATGGACTTTCTGATAAGGTAAAATCTGCAAGTCACATGAAATTATCTTTTTCAAAAATGACTTTTCCTCACCAACTAGCCAGAGTAATTGCACTGGAACAGATTTATCGTGCTTTATCAATAAATGCTGGTACAAAATATCACAAATAAAAAAACCACCTGAAAAGGTGGTTTTTGTTTTTTATAATTTGTCTAATTGAAAATTGCCATATAATATCCAAAAAAGTTAAATACCATTGCGGTTCCAACTGCTATTAGAATGGTACCACCGATATATTTTATTTGTTGACTGTGCTTTTTTAAGAATCCGATAACTTCTTTAAGTTCTTCATAAAGCAATGCAAAAATTATAAACGGAACACCTAAACCAAGACCAAAACAAGCGAGAAGAGCAATTCCTTGAAAAACTGTTTCTTGAACACTCGCAAGAACTAAGGCACTTCCTAAAAAAGCACCAAGGCATGGTGTCCAACCGAATGAGTAGCTTACACCAAAAACAAAGTTAGATAAAGGGCTACTATTATTAGTTTTCAATTGTTTTCCACCAATGTTAATATTGATTATATCAAGATAAACAAATCCTAGAAAAACCATAATAACACCTGCAAATTTAATCAAGAAATCTTTATATCTTGACATAAACTGTCCTAATGAAAAGGCAGTAGCACCCATTACCACAAATGAAATCGTAAAGCCTATTACAAAGAAAAGAGTATTAGTCAATCTTTTTTTTACGCTTTGGCTTTCATCTGCTGAAATATATGCTAAAAATATAGGAAGCATAGGAAGTATACAGGGTGAAATAAAGGCAAAAATACCTTCTAAAAAAGTAAATAAATATTGCATATATTTCTCCTTCATTACAACATTTGGTCTATTATTATTTTGGTTTTATCATAATTTGTTATACCAAATATTGCGTCAAAGATATAACCATCTTTATCAATATAGATGGTTGTAGGAAAACTGTTTATTCCAAACATATAAGTTCCTTCAGCTAAACTATCAAAATATGTTTTTATATTATCAAAGTCCTTTTCATTAAGAAATTCTAAAACACTTTCATTTGTAGTTTTAGGATTATTTGCTACATGCAAAAATATAAAATTCACATCATCTTTGTAATCTTCAACTAGATTATTAAAATCTCCCATTTCCATAACACAGAATTTACACCATGTGCCCCAGAAATTTATAACAATGGGTTTGCCTTTGAAATCATTAAAGTTTAAAGTATTTCCTTCTTCGTCAGTAAAGCGAAAATCAGGTACAAAAATCTTTTCACTGTTTAAGTTACCAGTATTTTCTTTGTTCTGATTTTTAATAAATGGTTTCAAAAGTCCTGTGTAAATTGCAATAATTAGCAATATTACAACAAAACCGATGGCAAGTTTTTGTTTTTTTTCTTTCATAAAAATCTCCTTAATGTGTTAATATTACTATTGTATAATATAAATACAAAAAAATAAGTGAGTATATCACATGCTAGTTTTTTATAATTTAATCTATGATAAAATATGACCATAAAAACTAGATTTTTCGAGGATTAAAATTTCAATACTTACTTTTTATTTTACAATAACTATAATATTTAAAAATACAATAAAAATTAAAATAAGACAAATCTAAATATTTTATCAAAACTTAACAAGTTGACTGAAGGTGTAATTGTAATAATACGAATATTATTAAGAATTTCTACATTAACAAAATGGGATAAGTGCCTTATAGACGAAAAGTTTTGATGAAATATTTATAAATAATAAAAAATATCTTTAGTATATGATGATTTTTTTGTATTTTTTTTGAATTTCGACAAAACAGAACAATAAACAAATGATATAATAAATATCTGAAATAGGCTTATAG
>JAHHTS010000049.1 GCA_020024475.1 Oscillospiraceae bacterium | reverse complement strand
GCAGCTGATTTGTAATCAGCAGGTCGGGGGTTCGAATCCGTCCACCAGCTCCAATAATATGGGAGTGTTCCCGAGTGGCCAAAGGGGGCAGACTGTAAATCTGTTGTCAGTGACTTCGATGGTTCGAATCCATCCGCTCCCACCATTATTTTTACAAGCTAATCGACTGAAAAGTCGATTATTTTTTTGCTCTTTTGCAAAAATATCATTTGATAAACCTTTCCAACCATAAAATTATCTATTCATATTCTATAAATATAACAATTTAATCATAATATTTTTATAATCAACGAATGTGAAAATCACTAATAACTATCACCATAAATCATTCTTGCTTTTAAATACATATTTAAAAAATTTTTATTTTAATTCTAATATTTGACATACACAATTTTCAGCTAAATATTCTAATCGAAAATTCGTCAGATAAAACACCACCAAAATGTATATTTTCACAAATTAACATATAGTTGTTTTGTAAAAATAATGGATAAATTGTTAATTTGTTGTAACCTGTTGTGAAATTTTATCAAATGTGGCTATTTGACACTTGAAAACTAGTTTACAATAACATATAATCAATAGGTAAAAGAAATTGAGGTGATATTTTGGCAAAATTCAAGACCCCTGAGGAAATAAAAAAGCACAAAGTTCAACAGCGTCGCAGAAAAGCTTTAATGTACAGCTTTATGGCACTATTTGTATTTTCAGTCGCATTTTTAATAGTACAATCAGTAGAGCATTTCATTATTCCAAAAGAACCTAGACAAACAGACTTATTGCAAAAACCTAACAAAAACATCACTAAGCAATCTGAAAGTTGGAATGGATTTGATGATGAAGTTCAAAAAACTATAAATCTAGACTACTATTTACCAGAGCTTGCTATGGTGCAAGTTGCAGAGAATGGCAGAGTGCCTATCAATTATTTTGACGATGCCATTTTTGTAGGTGACAGCTTGGCAGACGGATTTAAAGTTTATGCCGGAAATCTAAACCTTGCAGAAACAGGAGCTATTTACATAACAAAGCCAAGTCTATCACCTAAATCATTTTTACAGCCTGGTGTTCAAATTGATGTAGGCGCAGGTCCTATTGACCCTTGGGCAACAATACAGCAAAGAAATCCTAAAAAGGTTTATGTTACTCTAGGAACAAATGCTCTTATGGCTATGTCACCAGAAGAACTTATTGACAGCTATTATCCGTTCATTAAAAAGCTGAAAGAAAACGCACCACAAGCAATAATATATGTAACAACTATTACACCTGTTGCTGCTTTTAAATCCTCAAAGGAACCACGACTTTCCTACGAAAGAATCTATCAATCAAACAAACTTATCGCCAAAATGTGCCGTGATGAAGGTTTGTCGCTTATAAACCTTTATGATGTCCTTAAAAGCGATAGTGGCTACCTTCGTGAGGATATTTCATACTCAGACGGCATACACCTAACTCCTGAAGGATATGGGGAATGGTTTAATTATCTTACAACTCACACAGTTTACGACCCAAATGTAGCTTACGCATAAATTAAAAGCACCCTGTAGTGGGTGCTTTTTTAGTTATATATTTTATTTTATAAATTGGTATATGATAAAAATACCTATCACAAGCCAGAATAATGTACTTAAATAGTTTTTATTTTTTATACATCGATATAGTTCAAAAAGCCAATCAATAGTGAAGAAAATAAAAGATACAAATATAAATATCAAAAATAGCGGTGTTAATATCTGAAATAAAATATTTGGATATGAACTGTCAGTGATATATATTATACCAAAGCAAATAAAACCCATTACAGCGGATAAAACGCCAAATTTTGAAAACTTATTATACATAATGTACCCCATATCAAAAACAAAATTATATAACATAATATTTTATAAATGTGTGAAATAAATGTTAGAAAAATAAAAATCAGCATTTAGGATAAATAACCTAAATACTGATTTTTTAATTAAAGGCTTTTATACGCATCTTGTAAGCATTTTCTAAAACAATATCTTTTGAAAATTTTTTAAATTTCTCTCATGACCAACTGTGCAAAGATTCGCAAAAGTGTCATTGTTACATATTGTACATATTGTTCTATCTAGATATTTCTCACACCTGTGGAATTGCCAAACTCTATAACTTTATAAACCTTTTGAACAATCGGATTTAATATCTCATCTTGTTGCTCTTTGCATACAATAGCTTTCTCAAATACATTTTTGGGTGAACTAAAACTAGATAAAAGATTAAAGATAGAAGCTGAATTATCAACACATTTAACGATACTTTCATAGATACTAAAAATCTTTTCTTTAAAACTAGAAAGTATTTCAATATAATCAAAAAACTTTTTACTTCTGCTTTTTGATAATAGATGATAGCCTTTATTATTATTTCGTCTTTAGAAGAAAAATAATCATATATCCCACCGCCTCAGCGATTTGCTTAGCAGTAATCTGCTCAATTTTTTCGCCAGACTCAGCAAGTTTGATAACTGCTCAAAAATATTTTTTATTTTTCTGTGTAATTATTGTTCATCGTCAAACTTCACATCAATAATTTTTATTGTATTTCTATTGAACAAATCATAAAGTGCTGGAACAAGAAACAGTGTTAAAAGTGTTGCATAAGACAATCCCCCAATTGTAACTAATGCCATGCCTTGGCTTAGCTCAGAACCCATGCCAATACCCAAAGCCATAGTACTCATAGCGAGAATTGTTGTGAGTGCTGTCATAAGTATAGGGCGAATTCTGTCTATACCTGTTTTTATAATAGCATCACGCTTATCAACACCTTCTTGACGAAGTCCGTTTACATAGTCGACAAAAACTATACCATTATTTACAACAACACCTGCCAAAACTAAGAAACCTATCATGGAGGTGATTGTAAGCATTTCACCAGTTATAATTATAGCTAACAATCCACCGGTGAATGCTAGAGGAATTGTAAACAAAACTATAAATGGTGATTTAAGACTTTGAAACTGCGCAACCATAATCAAATAAATAAACACAATTGCCAGAACAATCATTTGAACCAACTGAAGCATAGCTTCCATAATTGTTTCGTTTTCACCAGTCATAGATAAGCTATAGCCCTTAGGCATATTATAACCTTCAAGAAGTTTTTCAATATCACGACTTACAAGCGAAACATTATACTGTTCATCTATTTTGGCTGTTATAGTGATATATCTTGATTGGTTTGTACGGTTAATAGTATCTGGGCTTTTTGCCATCGAGAAATAAGCAACGTCTTTTAAAAGAACATCTTTTTCATTGCCTTTACTATCTGTTTCTGTTGTCAATTTTAAATCGCCAATATTGTCTTTTGTGTAGGTAGATGGAGCATATATAATTGCATCCATATCGTTGCCTTCAAATGAAAGTGTAGTAGCTTTTTTAGTTTCTGTAAGTGCAGAACTTACAGTTTTAAACACCTGTGCAACTGTAAGACCTTTTTTAATAGCCTTTTCTTTATCAACTTCAATACGAATTTCTTCATTGACCTTTGACAAACCGTCATCTACTTCTACCACACCATCAGCACATTTAAGTATTTCAGAAATTTTTACAGCTTCATGCTGAAGCACATCGAGGTCATTACCTTTAATCTGTACTCCCACACCAGAACCACCAAGTGCGCCAATATCCATTTTTGATGTTTGTATATCAAGCTGCTGTTCATATTCTGGATTTTGTTCTTTTATAATCCGTGCAATTTCTTCATTTGTATTTTTCTTATTTTCATCTAGAACTATATAGTAAGACATATTTTTAGTATCAGACGACCCCATAGCTTCCATGATACCGCCACCGCCTGTAGTCATACCGACCGTTCGAATTCCTTCAATACTTGAAACTCTTTCTGCAATAATCTCACCGTTTCTAATAAGTTCATCTTGTGATGTTTCAAATGGCATTTTCAAAGTCATCTGCATCTGATTCGAATCCATATCCGGAATAAATGCCAAAGGCATTTTTAATAGTTGAGAAAAGCTAAATACCAAAAGTACGATTGAAACTGTGATTACAAACCATTTGTGATCTAGTGATTTATTTAGTAGTTTTTCATATACTAAAGTCATTTTTTCCAAAATTCCTGGTTTAACTTCTTTTGTTTTATTAAGTATATTCGAAGCAAATGCTGGAACAACCGTAAGTGCAACAATAAGGCTTGCTACAAGTGAATAGCCTATTGTAAGAGCCATATCTACAAACAACTGTCTTGTTATACCTGTTGTAAAAACAATCGGTATAAACACACAGATGGTTGTAAGAGTTGAAGAGGCGATAGCACCAGAAACTTGTTTTGCGCCCATAATTGCCGCTTTGATTTTTGAATATCCAATACTGCGCAAGCGATAGATATTTTCGATAACAACTATTGAGTTATCAACAAGCATACCCACACCAAGAGCAAGGCCTGCAAGGGAAATAGTGTTTAGTGAAACTCCACTAAAATACATCATAACAATAGCGAACAGCAAACTTATAGGAATGGAAATACCAATAATAATTGTCGGTTTTATATCTTTAAGAAAAACCCAAAGGACAATAATAGCAATGATACCACCATAAACAAGGTTATTCATAACGCTGTTTATTACAAGATTTATGTAAATACCTTGATCCATAAGTTGTGTTATATGGGTATTGGCATCTTCATTCATAATCTGGGCAATTTCTTTATTAACAGCATCAGAAACCTTTGAGGTTGATGCAATAGAAGATTTTTGAATTGAAAGTGTGATGCCGGGGTTTCTGTTTACACGAACATAACTTTCTGCTGAATTATCTTCGATAGTGACATCTGCCACATCTTTAAGGCAAATAGGCTCAACACCTTTCATTTTCATATCAATTAAAAGAAGATTATTCACTTCATCTATATTTGCGAATGTGTCACCAACCTTTACGGTCATTTTCTGTCCATCTTCGTCAACATATCCTGCTGGCATTGAAAAGTTTTGTGCCATAAGAATTGCGGAGATTGATTCTTGAGTAACTAAACCATCGATATTTGCATTTTTAAGTGCCTCATCTCTTGCACTTTCAAACTGTTTTATACCGCTGTTTAGTTCAGCTTCGCCAGATTCCAACCGCACTTGTGCAGATGCCAGCTTAGAAGTTGCAGACATTTTTCCAGCTTCAAGCTCAGCGTAAGTTTTTTTAAGTCCTTCCAAAGTAGATTCCATTTGCTTAGCCATAATTGTTGACCGAGAAAGCTCATTTTTTATAGTAGAAATTTTGTTGTTATAAATCGACAAACTACCGGTAGTTATAATTTCCTGGGCTATGCCCATCGATTTTAATCCTTTTTCAATTTCATCTATTGATTTAACAATAAAGCCTTCCAATTCATTTAGAGAAGTTTGGTGGGTAATCACTCCATTAGATCTATCAATAATTATCTGTAATGAATCTTTTAATTCCTGTATGGCCTGATTAAATTTCGACCATATTTCTTCTGGAACATCTTTTGGCTTTTCAGGGCTATATGACATAATATCCCAAAGTGTTGTAGTTCCATTTATAGGAACAGAATCATATTCATTACTTATTTTAATAATTGCTGAAACAGCAAAATTAGTCATTCTAAACTGAGAAATAGATACAACTAAATCTTTTGCGCTCTCATACAGCGCAAGCTGTGTTTCTAGCTGTGCCTTATTGCTTTCAACAGACTGTGCTTGCGCTTGTGCCACATCAAGTTCTGCTGATGCTTTTGATAATTTATCATATAAAGCATTCTGCTGATTTTCTAGTTCTTTTTTACCATTTGTTATTTTATCTTTAGCATTATCAAGCTCTTTTTTTGTTTTATAAAGCTCACCATTTACTGATTTTAGAATATCATCGTTTATTTTATCAATTTTTTCTTGATTAAAACGAATCGCCACATTATCCTGCACAACACCAGAAACATTAACTGTAGCTATCCCGTCAATTCTTTCAAGTCTTGGTGCAATAACATTTTTAACATACTCAGAAAGTTTCTTTATATCCATTCCATCAACATCGATAGAAAGCATTTGAACTGGTAGCATATTCGGATTCATTTTCATCATAACTGGTGGCTGAACCATTTCATCTAGGTAACCTTTAATCATATCGATATTGTTATTTAATTCAATCATTGCAGACTCCATATTGGTCTCTTGATTAAATTCCATAACAATTAAGCTAACATTTTCACTAGATGTACTGCTAATGTTTTCAAGCCCAGAAGTGGTTGAAACTGCCTGTTCAAGTGGCTGTGTCACCGATGTTTCAACCCTCTCAGGACTTGCGCCAGGATAAACTGTGTAAAGCACTACATAAGGCAGATCAATAGATGGTAGTAAATCGGTGTTTAGTCCTAAAAATGAAACAATTCCAAGAACTAACACAAGCACTATTCCCACCAAAACAGTGAATGGTTTTTTAACGCTGTATTTCGTCATAAATCTTCCTCTTAAAAAAACTATCAATAATCCGACCAATCGGTCGAAGTGATTTTTATAATACACCTTGCAAATAAAAAATTTCAATATAGTTGATTATTTTTTCACATTAGTTCACAAAAATATTAACTTTTAATCAATAATTGGAAAATTTTAATAATATGAATATTTCTGTATCTAAAGACAAAATAAAAAGGGAAGCACAAAAAAGCCCTCCCTTATAATATGATATATATTTATTTATTATATTTTATATACTATAGACTCCACTCATAATATCGCTTGCCACCGCATTTTCCACAAGAAAACCTTTTGGAGTAAGCGAAATACACCCATTTTTTGATTCTATAAACCCTTCCTGTTCATAAATATCTAGCTTTTTCTTAATATGTTTAGATATTTTAAGATTATATTCGCTTTCTAGTCGATTAATATCAAGTCCTTCTTTAAGTCTTAGCGACAGCATAATATAATCATCTGCATCGGTTTGGCCCTCTTCGATTATCTCTCCTTTTTTGATAAACAACTCCAAATCTCTAGGATAGTAAAATCGTTTTCCGTCCATACAAGAATGAGCACTTGGTCCTATGCCAAGATAATTTTCAAGTTTCCAATAAATCGAATTGTGCCTGCTATGGTATCCAGGTATACAAAAATTTGAAATTTCATACTGCATATAACCACATTTTTTTATCTTTTCACAAGCGGCAAGATAAAATTCCGCCATTTCATCATCATTAGCCATATTTTTCGGGCGATTATAATAAAATGGTGTTCCTTCTTCAATTTTAAGCATATAGGCAGAAATATGAGTTGCGCCATTATTTTTCATAAAATCAACAGTGTCATCTAGTTCTTTCATAGTATAGTCATCAAGACCTAACATTATGTCACCACTTATATTTTCAAATCCCGCCTCTTTTGCCCATTTAAAAACATTTTGAGCTTTTTCAGCATTATGAATACGTCCAAGATTTTCAAGTGATTTATCATAAACTGTCTGCACACCAATTGATAAACGATTTATACCAACTTGTCTAAATTCTTTTAGCTTTTCCAAAGTGAGTGTATCTGGGTTCGCCTCCAATGTTATTTCGGCATCTGGCAATATGTCTAGATTTGATAAAATATCATCTATCTGTTTAGCAGTCATAAGACTTGGAGTGCCACCACCAAAATAAACAGTCTTGCAGGTAATATTTTCCCACTTTGCAATCTCTCTTTTTAATGCTTTTATATATTCATCACTTACCGCCAAAGCTCCCCCTTTAGAGTAGAAGTCGCAATAATTACACTTTTTTCTACAAAAAGGAATATGTATATAGAGTCCGATTTCCATTTATCCTCCTCCAAAACAGTATTATGTAACTGTTTTAAATGATTATTTTATAATGCTTATTATATAATTCATATTATCTTTTGGCAACAACATGAATTTTGTAAAAAGTTTGTGAATTTGAAAATGAACTGTTGACAAATTATCAAAAGCGACTATAATAATAATTAGCAATCAAGCAATGAGAGTGCTAATTATTCTGAAAGGACTGAGAATATGGATATAAACCAAAGACACAAGATTATTCTTGATGCTATTGTTTCTATGTATATTAAAGACGGCGAGCCAGTCGCTTCTCAGGCTTTGCAGGATGCGCTTAACATTTCAGTTTCATCAGCTACCTTGCGAAATGAGATGTCAAGACTTACAAAACGGGGATATTTAAATCAGCCTCATGTTTCAGCAGGCAGAGTTCCTACAAATAAAGCTTATCGCTATTATGTAGACAACATCGACCGCACAAAACACATTTCACAGCAAGATAAAAAAGCAATCGAAGAAAACTTTGATCGACTTGACGGTGACAGCCAAAAATTTTTGGCAGGCGCAGCAAAGCTGTTCAGCGATTTACTGGGTTACACAGTTGTAATAGCACCGCCAGTAGATGACGAATTGCAATTTGTAAACTTCACAGCTATCAAAACAGGGCGTTTTAACATTGTTTTAGTTGCAACTACAACAAGAGGTGAGGTTCACACTAGAGTTATTCGACTCTCTTCTGAAATTACAAGTTCACAAATTTCGCAGCTTAATCAGCTTATCAACATGGATTTGTGCTTTACTTGTTATGATGATATTGACAATGTTTACTTCAATAATCTCATAACCCAGCTTTCAAAAGAAAACAAGGCTTTTGGACAGTTTATATCTGGTGCCCTTGCTCTTATAGCAGATGCTAATAACAAGTCAGTGTATGTTTATGGACAAGAAAAACTGCTTAGCACTGACCATTTTGAAAAAAACATAGGTGATTTGCTTAAACTTCTTGCAGACACTGACACATTAAAACAGATTATCACACCTAAGTATGACGGAGTATCGGTTGTATTTGGTGATGAGTTACCAATAAAAAATATTGAAAACACCTGTTTCATATCTACAAGATACTTTGCAGGCAGCGCAGTAAGCGGAACGCTTTCCATTATCTGCCCTCAGACTGTGGATTATCAAAGACTGTTTTTAGCTATTGAATATTTTGCACAGCTATTGACACAGTCCATCACAGGTACAGAAAGGAAATAACACATGGAAAACAAAGAAACTCCTGAATTAGAAAATCAGGAAACTGTTCAGCCAGAAACGGAAGAAAAAATTGATGTTGTAAAAGGAATTGAAACTCTTGAATCACAGCTTATCGACACAGAGAAAAAACTGAGCGACGCAGGTAAAGAACTTGATGAAACAAAAAATCTTTTGCAGAGAACACTGGCAGAATATGATAACTATCGAAAGCGCACTGCTAAAGAAAAAGCTGAAACATATGGCAACGGTAAAACAGATGCCGTGATGTCAATTATTCCAGTAATTGACACAATGGAAATGGCTCTTTCAGCACCTTGCAGTGATGAAAATTACAAAAAGGGAATTGAATTAACATATAACACCGCAGTAGAAGCGCTTAAAAAATTAGGCGTGGAAGCCATAGAAGCAATCGGTGAAACATTTGACCCAAAAATTCACAACGCAGTTATGCAGGAAGAAACAGAAGGTGTGGAAGCTGGAATAGTTACAAAACAATTCCAGAAAGGCTACAAGATGGGTGATAAGATTATTCGTCCGTCAACAGTAGTTGTAAGTTGTTAAGATAGTGGAAACACTCTTATATATAAATTAGTTAAATAAACTTTTCTTTATTAGAAGGAGATAATATTATGAGTAAAATTATTGGTATTGACTTGGGTACTACAAACTCATGCGTAGCAGTTATGGAGGGTGGCGAACCTGTTGTTATCGCTAACCCAGAAGGTATGAGAACAACTCCATCAGTTGTTGGTTTCTCAAAATCAGGTGAAAGACTTGTAGGTCAGGTTGCAAAGCGTCAGGCTATTACCAACCCAGAAGGTACAGTTGCTTCAATTAAAAGAGAAATGGGTTCAGATTATAAAGTAACAATCGATGGAAAAGGCTATACACCTCAAGAAATCTCAGCTATGGTTCTTTCAAAATTGAAAGCAGACGCTGAAGCTTATCTAGGTGAAAAAGTAACAGAAGCTGTTATCACAGTTCCAGCTTACTTTAACGATGCACAGCGTCAAGCAACAAAAGATGCTGGTGCAATCGCAGGCCTTACAGTTAAAAGAATTATCAATGAACCAACAGCTGCAGCTCTTGCTTACGGCGTAGATAAAGAACAGGATCAGAAGATTATGGTTTACGACCTTGGTGGTGGTACATTTGATGTTTCTATCATCGAAATGGGCGATGGTGTTCAGGAAGTTTTAGCAACAGCCGGTAATAACCGTCTTGGTGGTGATGACTTTGATAACAGAATTATAAATTGGTTGGCTGACGAATTCAAAAAAGATACAGGTATCGATCTCAGAAATGATAAAATGGCTGCACAGCGTCTTAAAGAAGCTGCTGAAAAAGCAAAAATTGAACTTTCAGGTGTAATGCAGACATCTATTAACCTTCCATTTATCACTGTTGATGCAACAGGTCCTAAACACCTTGATATGACATTGTCAAGAGCTAAATTTGATGAATTAACCCGTGACCTTGTTGAAGCAACAATGGGTCCAGTTCGTCAGGCTCTTGCAGACAGTGGTCTTTCAGCAAACGAACTTAATAAAGTCCTTCTCGTTGGTGGTTCTACAAGAATTCCAGCAGTTCAGGAAGCTGTTAAGAAATTTATCGGTAAAGACCCATTTAAAGGTATTAACCCAGATGAATGTGTTGCTCTCGGTGCTGCTATCCAGGGCGGTGTTCTTGGCGGTGATGTAAAAGGTATACTTCTCCTAGATGTTACACCATTGTCACTTGGTATTGAAACATACGGCGGTGTATTTACAAAAATCATAGAAAGAAACACAACTATCCCAACAAAGAAAAGTCAAATTTTCTCAACAGCTGCAGATAATCAACCTTCAGTACAGGTAAACGTTCTTCAAGGCGAAAGAGAAATGGCTGCAGATAACAAATCATTAGGTATTTTCAACCTTGATGGTATTGCTCCAGCTCCAAGAGGTATTCCACAAATTGAAGTAACTTTTGATATTGATGCTAATGGTATAGTTTCTGTATCAGCTAAAGATATGGGCACAGGTAAAGAACAGCACATCACAATTACATCTTCATCAAATATGTCTAAAGAAGATATTGAAAAAGCAGTTAAAGAAGCTGAACAGTATGCTGAGCAAGACAAAAAGCGCAAAGATGAAGTAGAAACTAGAAATCAGGCTGATAACCTTGTTTACCAAACAGATAAAGTTCTCAAAGACCTTGAAGGAAAAATTTCTGAATCAGAAGTTAATGATATCAAAGCAAAACAGGAAGAGCTTAAAACATCTATTCAGGGTGGAAACCTTGACGACATCAAAAACAAAATGACAGCTCTTGAATCTGTAATGCACGAAGCAACACAAAAAATGTACGCACAGGCACAGCAGCAAGCACAACAGCAGGCTGATAATGCTGGCACCGCAGGTAGTACAGGCGACGACAATGTTGTTGACGCTGACTATAAAGATGTTGACTAATATTAAAAAATATACACACAGGGCGGATGGTTCATCCGCCTTGTAGTGATAAAACAGCTTTTAAATTTCTTATCAGCGTATAGACTTAAAGGCTAGTTTATGATATATTTTTAAGGTAAATTTATTAAAATGAGGGCTTAAAAGTGGCAGAAAAAAGAGATTATTATGATGTTCTAGGCATCGACAAAAAAGCAAGTGATGCTGAAATAAAATCTGCATATCGCAAAAAAGCAAAAAAATATCACCCTGACCTTAACCCAGGCGACGCAGAAGCTGAAAAGAATTTTAAAGAAGTTAACGAAGCCTATGAAGTTTTGTCCGACAAAGAAAAGAAACAACGTTATGACGCTTATGGTTTTGCAGGTGTGGATCCTAACTATGGTGCCGGTAGTGGCAGTGGATTCGGCGGATTTGGCGGCGGATTCGGTGGTGCTGGGGTAGACCTTAACGACATTTTCGAAAGCTTTTTTGGCGGTGGTGGATTTGGCGGTGGCAGTCGTCGCGCAGACCCTAACGCTCCAAGACGAGGCGGAGATATACATGTGGGCATTACCATTTCATTTATGGAAGCTGCTCACGGCACAACAAAAACAGTTTCATACACAAGACAAGAAACTTGTCCAGAATGTAGTGGTTCTGGCAGTAAAAAAGGAACAAGCGCACAAACTTGTCCAGACTGTCATGGCACTGGTTATGTTACTGAACAACAAAGAACTCCTTTCGGCGTAATTCAAAATCGTCGTGTTTGTCCACACTGTGGCGGTAAGGGCAAAATAATCAGCGACCCATGTAATAAATGTCATGGTTCTGGTAGAGTTCAAGTTACAGTTAAAAAAGAAGTTAACATTCCTGCTGGAATAAATGATGAACAAAGTCTCGCTCTTAGAGGACAAGGGGATGCAGGTACCAACGGAGGAGCAGCAGGCGATGCAATAGTTATTGTTACTGTTCGTCCTGACCCAGTTCTTACAAGAAGAGATTACGATGTATTTGTAAATGTTCCTATTACTTACTCTCAAGCAGTTCTCGGCGCAGATATAGTTGTTCCTACGGTTGATGGGAAAGTTCAATACACTGTTCCTGAAGGAACGCAAAGTGGAACAAGATTCCGTCTTAAAGGTAAAGGTATTAAATATCTTAACGGCCGCGGTAGAGGCGACCAATATATAACTGTTGTAGTTGAAATTCCTAAAAAAATCACTCGTGAACAAAGAAAAGCTCTTGAAGCATTCGAGGCTACTCTTAAAGATGAAAACTATGAACAGCGTAAAGGTTTCCTTAAAACTATAAAAGATTGGTTTGATGGAGATAAATAAAATATACCGAGGGTACTACACCTCGGTTTTATTTTTTATAAGTATTTTAATATAACACTATCGTATACAACATAGTCTGCTAATTTTATAATTAAAATCATTTTTATAGACATTATGTTCCATAAATTACTTAAAATATAATTCTATATGATTTTTATAAATATTTTTTAATTTATTTTTGTTTATTTTAAGTTAAATTAAGATTCAAACTGTAGATAAGCACAAATAGATTATTCCGATTTTTATGTTTTGTTATTGTTAATTACAAAAATATATAATTTTATTGACTTTAAACAAAACGCTGTGATAAAATAAAATTTACAATAAAGATTCGATAGAGGAGCATAGCTCAATAGTATTCTCAAAGAAATGTTAAGGCATTGAGATGAAAGGGATGCTATGCCGAAGTTTACAAATGAACCTTAATTCATTGTGAGCTGGGTCGTTGCAGAATATGTAACGGACTGTCACGCAAGTGGAGTGCTATCAAAGTTAATTACATTGCCTGTAATGGGTTTTATTAACTATGGTATGCATTTAGTTGCATACCATAGTTTTTTGTTCTCTACTGTAAACTTTATTAAAAATAAATTGTCATTATGACAAAAGGAGAAAAAATGCATTTTGTTGGTACTTTTTGGGCTCTCGTCCCACCAATTATAGCTATTGTTTTAGCATTGGTAACAAAAGAAGTTTATATGTCACTTTTTATAGGTATTCTTTCCGGTGCTTTGCTTTATTCAAAATTTGCACCTATAGCAGCTGCGGAGTCTATTTTTGAAGTTATGATTTCAAAACTTTCCAAGCCTAGCAATATAGGAATTTTGATTTTCCTTGTTTTTCTTGGCATAATCGTTGCTCTCATGACAAGAGCAGGCGGTTCGGCTGCTTATGGCGAATGGGCAAACAAAAAAATCAAAAGCAGAAAAGGTGCTTTGATGTCAACATTTGGTCTTGGTGCTTTGATTTTTGTTGACGACTACTTCAACTGTCTTACAGTTGGTAGTGTGATGCGTCCTGTAACTGATAGATATAATATTTCTCGTGTCAAATTGGCTTATATCATAGATGCAACCGCTGCCCCTGTATGTATTATTGCTCCTATCTCTTCATGGGCTGCCGCAGTTAGTGGATATACCAGTGGCGACGGATTCCGTCTTTTTTTACAGACAATTCCTTACAATCTTTATGCTTGGATTACAATTATTATGGTTATCTACATAGCTATGTCAGATTTCGATTTTGGCTCTATGAAAAAATTCGAATTAAATGCAAAAAACAATGGTGACCTTTTTAGCGGGCCAAATGAATATCAGTCAGAGCAAGAAATTCCTGTAAGCTCTAAAGGCAAAGTTATCGACCTTGTGCTTCCTATCGTTTTTCTAATCATTGCTTGTATCATTTGCCTTGTTTACACAGGTGGATTCTTCGATGGTGTTGATTTCATCACTGCTTTTTCTAATTGTGTTGCATCAACCGGTCTTGTTTTAGGTTCTTTTGCAACACTAATATTCATCTTCTTAATGTATATTCCAAGAGGTATAATAACTTTTAAAGAATTTGCAGACTGTATACCAGAAGGCTTCAAAATGATGTCCAGTGCTATCATCATTCTTGTTCTCGCATGGACTCTCGGTGGTTTCTGCTCAGATGTACTTGATGCCGGTACTTTTGTCTATAATGCTGTTTCAGGCAGCAATATTTCTTTTTCTATTTTCCCAATCGTTCTTTTCCTTATAGGCGCAGGTCTTGCTTTTTCAACCGGAACAAGCTGGGGCACATTCAGTATCCTTATACCAATTGTCACAGAAGTTTTCCCTGAAGGTTCGCCTTTAATGGTTATTTCAATCTCTGCTGTTTTAGCTGGCGCCGTTTGTGGTGACCATATTTCACCTATATCAGACACAACCATCATGGCTTCAGCAGGTGCTCAATGTAACCATGTTAATCATGTTGCCACTCAGATTCCTTATGCTATTACTGTTGCATTTTCTTGCGCCGTGGGATACATTGTTGCAGGCTTTACAACCAACTGGTTAGCAACTGTTATTTCTGCTATGACAACTCTTGTTATTATTCTATTGATTTTAAGAGCAAGAGAAAATAAACAAGCTTAGCGAAAAAAAACTCCCCATAAAAAGGGGAGTTTTATTTTATTATATATTATCAAAATTAGTCAATATAGATACCAAATTCGTGCCATAATTACTTGAAATTAAAATAAAAACAAAAAATATTTTATCTTAATTATAATAACTTTCCTTTTTAATAACATTTACAAATGATTATTATTGAAAAATATCAAGCATATATGAATATTGACTAGGTGCTTGGTCACGGATTTTTTTAATTAGTAAATACTGATACTATTTTGATATTATGAACATAAAAACAACTTTAAATTATACCCATTACATGAAATATACAAAGTATATAGAATAGATATGATATATAGATTACATAATCTAAATTGCAATAGAAGTATGTTGTGACTATTGTACTTATACTAAATTATTCGTTTAAAATATTATAATATACATAAAATTCTGTACAACACTCATTAACCAATATATGAATTACTTCTAATGGCGTTATTAATTAAACAAATCGTGACTTTAAAAATGAGTATACGTTTTTAACAGAATAACTGTTAACAACTTTATATCTAAATTTATAAAAGTTTTATTTTATAATTTGCATCTCTGTTAATTATCTTATTCACTCAAATTACAAATAAAAAACAAGTTTTATTTTGAAAAAATTTATTTTATTTCTA
>JAHHTS010000048.1 GCA_020024475.1 Oscillospiraceae bacterium | reverse complement strand
TTTATCATATTGGAAGTATGCGGCTGTTGCTGCCATTTTGCTTGTTGTGGGTGTTTCTTCTTTATTGTTAGAGAAAACTGTAAATCCTTCCGTGATGATTGAGAATCAAACTATAACGCCTGGTTCAGTAAAGGCTTTGTTGGTTTTAGCTTCAGGGAATCAGATTTCTTTAACAGATTCTATTGTTTTGAAGCAGGTTTTGGAGCAACATTCTATGAAAGTAGATGAAGATACTAAGATAGAATATAATACGGTAATTGTTCCCAGAGGAGGGGAGTATAGTCTGGCCTTGTCCGATGGAACAAGGATAAAGATGAATTCAGATTCTAAATTAATATTTCCTAATAAGTTTATTGGAAAAGAACGTCGTGTTTGTTTGGAAGGAGAAGCTTTGTTTGATGTAACAAGAGATCGGGAGCATCCTTTTGTTGTTGAGACGAAACAAGGGAGTGTACAAGTGGTGGGGACACTATTTAATGTCAATGTTTATTCTGATGAGGAGGTAATGCGAACCACATTGGTAGAAGGAAAAATAACATTTAAAGGTAATGGAATGTCTCAAAATGTGAATCTTAATCCCGGAGAACAAGTGGTTTATGACATAAAAAGTTGTGAGTCGCATATAGTTAAAGTAAATCCTAAGGTATATATTGGTTGGGCAGAAGGGAAGTGGTTTATTGAAGGGCAAAGATTGGAAGATATTATGAAGCAATTGTCTAGATGGTATGATGTTGAAGTCTTTTATAAAAATTCTGAAGCAAAAGAACTTGTTTTTACGGGAGATTTAGAGAAGTATAATAATTGTGAAGAGGTTTTGAATATCATATCGATGACAACTAATGTGGAATTTATAATAAAAGATCGAGTTGTTATTGTGCAAATGAAGTAGAGTGTACAATATAAAGATATTTTTGATGATAACAAGCCTGATGATTTGAGTATAAACATAAACTAAACAAACGTATGAAAAAAAACGAAACACAGATTGCTTGGAGGGTGATAAAATGCCCTAAAAAAAGTATGTTAGTGATGAAATGGATGTGCGTATTCAATTGTATATTAATGTTTCAGATTTCTGCTGTTGCTTATTCCCAAAAGAAAGTGACATTAGATATCAATGAAATGGAATTAGTGGATGTTGTTCAAGAATTAAGAAAACAAACTGGTTATAAATTCTTTTTTAATCACAATGAGTTGAAAAAAGCGGGTAATGTATCAGGGAAATTTGTAAAAAAGGATTTGACCTTTGTTTTGGATGAAATTTTGGGGAAAGTTAATCTTGCTTATCGTCTGGAAAAAGGTATCATTGTTATTATTCCTGACGAAAAATCTATAGAGGATGAGGAAATAAAATTGGAAATCACAGGTAAAGTTACAGATGAAAATAAAGTGCCACTAGTAGGTGTAACTATTGTTCTTAAAGGATTTATGTTTGGAACATCAACAGATGCTAATGGGAATTATAAATTGATCATTCCTAATCCTCCTAAAAAATTTTCATTGATATTTTCTTTTATTGGAATGAAAAGTGTGGAAATGGAGTATGAAGGGAAAAATATTATGAATGTTGTGATGAAAGAAGAGGCTGCAACACTGGATGATGTTGTTGTGACAGGTATTTATACTCGTAAAAAAGAGAGTTTTACAGGTTCTTCGCAGACTTATACTGCCAATGATTTGAAAATGGTAGGTAATCAAAATATTTTGCAGAGTTTGAAAACATTAGATCCCGCTTTTAATATTTTGGAAAGTAAGGAATATGGTTCAGACCCCAATCGCCTGCCTGATATTGAAATTCGGGGGAAAAGTAGTATAGTAGGACTTAAGGAAGAATATGGTCAAGATCCTAATCAGCCCTTGTTTATTTTAGATGGATTTGAGACAACATTACAGGTTATTATGGACTTGAATATGGATCGGGTTGCATCTGTAACAATATTGAAGGATGCTGCTTCAACTGCAATATATGGTTCAAAAGCTGCTAATGGAGTTGTTGTTGTTGAAACAAAAGCACCTGCACGCGGCCAGTTGCGTTTGAGTTATAATGGTAGTGTTGATATTTCATTTGCTGATTTGACTGATTATAATTTGATGAATGCAGAAGAAAAACTTGAATTTGAGCGATTGTCAGGAGCATTTATGAGTGAATCAGCAACAGAACAGGAACAGTTGACTGGACGTTATAACCGTTTGCTGTGTGATGTACAAAGAGGTGTAGATTCTTATTGGCTATCAGAGCCGTTACGTTTAGGATTAACACATAAACATAACATTTATGTAGAAGGTGGAGACAATCAAATGCGTTATGGATTAGGTGCTAATTACTCTGGTGTACAGGGTGTTATGAAACATTCTATACGTAATATTATGGGTTTGTCTTTGGATTTGATTTATCGTAAAAAAGGATTCAACTTTATGAATAAATTGTCGGTTGATTGGAATAAAAATGATAACCCTATTGTTTCTTTTTATGAATATGCCAGTGCGAATCCTTATTATGAGAAAAAATCAGGCAGTACAGACCGTTGGCTGGAAGATTGGCAGGCAGAAAATATTGCAGGTCTTGTCTATCGCCAGATTCGTGTAGCAAATCCAAGTTATGATGATGCTCAAAACAGTTATAATAAAGGAAACTCTTTTAGCGTAAGAGATAATTTCAGTGTAGAGATACGTCCTGTTGATGCGTTAAGTATTCGTGGGCGAGTTGGGATAACTAAAAGTATTGCTGAATCAGAAACATTTACATCTCCGAATGATACGCAATTTGATAAAGTAGATCCTTTGCGCAAGGGGAATTATTTCAATTCGACAAGTAATTCATTGGATTGGAGTGCTGATTTTACCGTGACTTATGGTGAATTGTTGGGTGATAAACATATGATAAATATTGCAACAGGTGTTAATATTAGTGAGAATGATATGACAACGAAAAGCTTTTCTGCCCAAGGTTTTCCTGAAGGTAATTTTACAAAACCCAGTTTTGCCAATAAATATCCTGAAGGAGGAAAACCTGGTTATATGGAAAATAAAAACCGTAATGCTAACTTCTACTTGAATGGTGGTTATGTGTTCGATGAGCGTTATCTGATGGATGTTAATCTCCGTTCAGATGGTACTTCTGTATTCGGTTCAAATAAACGTTTTTCAACCACATGGTCTGTTGGTTTGGCATGGAATGTCCATAAAGAAAAGTTTTTGCAAGATAAGTCATCGTTAATAAATATTTTGAAATTGAGAGGTTCTATTGGTAATCCTGGAAATCAGAATTTCGGTTCTTATTCGGCTATTACAACTTATTATTTCAATAACTGGATGTTGAATAATTTTGGGACCGGTGTGCTTGTTTCAACATTTGGCGATCCAGATTTGGCTTGGCAGAGAACATTGGATAAAAATATAGGTTTTGATTTGAGTATGTTTTCCAATCGTTTCCATATAACATTTGATTACTATCATAAACGTACCGATCCGTTGATTGCTGATATCGGTGTTCCTATTTCTATGGGGGTATCAACACGCAGGACCAATATAGGTGTGCAAATAGACAAAGGATTCAATGGAAGTATCCGTTATGCAATCTTGTATAAACCTCAGGAGAGTATTAATTATACGATGAGTGTGAATTTTA
Source organism: Oscillospiraceae bacterium (assembly GCA_020024475.1). Classification (GTDB taxonomy): domain Bacteria; phylum Bacillota; class Clostridia; order Oscillospirales; family Ruminococcaceae; genus RGIG3102. The sequence continues at coordinate 12,675 of JAHHTS010000048.1, read as the reverse complement.
GATATGGGAAGGCACATTATGAGGACATAGGACGTAGTCTTAATGCATATAACCAGGAAAATATTTCTAAAAATCTTACTAGATATTATGATGGCGGAAGTCCAACAGCATTGTGGGCTGTAAGATCCAGAGGTATAGATCCTGCAACCGGTCAGGAAATATTTGTGAAAAAAGATGGAACATTGACTTATACCTTTGACTATGATGATGAAGTGGAAGTGGGAGATTCCCGTCCGATTTTAGAAGGTGTATGGGGGAATACACTTTATTATAAAGGCTGGTCTGCGAGTTTGCAATTGCGCTATAGTTTTGGTGCTGATGTATTCAATTCTACGTTGTTTAATAAAGTTGAGAATATTTCTTCTGGAAGTATTACGACAAATCAAGACAGACGGGCATTGTATGACCGTTGGAAGAAACCGGGAGATAAAGCTAAATTTAAGAGTATTTCTCTGACCGAGACAACTCCGATGTCTTCGCGATTTATTATGAAGGAGAATTATCTTGCAATTGAATCGATCCGTTTGGGATATCAGTTTAATACTAAGTGGTTAAAGAAGACTCTTAAAATCTCTTCTTTAAATATCAATATGTATATGAATTCTATTGCCCGTTTTTCAACGTTAGAGGATGAAAGAGGATTATATTATCCGTTTGCACGAAGCATTTCTTTCTCTTTGGGAGCAATACTATGAGAATAGACCATTAATAAAAGATAGAAATATGAAGAATTTATTTTTATTGCTTACAATATTGCTAGGATTAAATAGCTGTAATTCCTGGTTGGATGTTCAGCCTTATGACAGAGTTGCCGAGGATGTAGTTTTTGGGTCTGTCAAAGGTTTCGAAAATGCATTGAATGGTATTTACATAGAGTTAAATACGAATTCTCTTTATGGACAATATTTGTCTTGTGAAATGATAGAGATGATGGCTCAACGCTATAATGTAAATAAATCAAATGTGTTTAATTACGATTTGATGCTTCATAAATATACAGAAGAGGGTTGTAAAATACGCTTTGAGAGTATATGGGAGAAAGCCTATAGTTTGATAGCCAATATCAATTTGCTTTTAAAAAATTGTGAGACTCATAGAGATGTTTTGACAGATGAGTATTATTATTTATTGAAAGGAGAGTGTCATGCTTTAAGGGCTTTTATGCATTTTGATATTTTTAGATTATTTGCTCCAGTATATGATTTAAGTGTAAATACTATAAGTTTGCCTTATTATACAGAATTCTCTTTAGATAAACGTCCGGCTTATAAGCCGGAAGAATTTATGAATTGTGTCATTGCCGATTTGCACAGTGCTGATTCTTTGTTACAAAACGATCCTGTATTGAAAGAAGGAACAGATATGGTTCATGACAATGCTTTTATGTCTTACAGAAAATATCGGTTGAATAAATATGGCGTTCAATTATTACTCGCTCGTGCAGAGTTGTATCGTGGCAATAAAGAAGCTGCATTAGTGGCTGCACGTAAAGTTATAGATGTTCAAAAACAATGGTTCCCTTGGGTAACGCGTGAAGCGGTATCATCCGGACGTCCAGATCCGGATAGAGTTTTTTATGGTGAAATTCTTTGGGGGCTGCAAAATTCCAATCTTTCTGTTTTACATACTTCATTGTTTGATGGAGAGAATTTATCTCCGGAGATAATGTTAGCACCTCTAGGAGGACAGATAGATCGGATATTTGAAGATAATAGAGATGACTATAGATATGAGGCTTATTTTAGGAACAGACAACTTATCGGCGGATTAGCTTATAATTTGTTTGAAAAATTCAAGACGACCCAAGATACTACCGCAGGGACGATCATTCCGTTGTTGCGAGTATCCGAGGCGTTTTATATTGCGGCTGAATGTGAGCCTAATCCAAGCGATGGACTTGAATGGTTGAATCAAGTGTTGACACATCGGGGTATTCAGAAATTGGAGGACGAGAATTATCTTGCCTCTATGCTTGAAAAAGAATATATTAGGGAGTTTTGGGGTGAAGGTCAATTATTCTTTTATTATAAACGTTTAAAGTATCCGTCAATTCATAAAGCAGATGATGCTACTTATACTACTATGATGGAAATGGAAATGTCTGATTATCAAATTCCAATTCCAGAAGAAGAATCAAAGTACAATTGAATTGTTGATTTATAAAAAGATTGGTTTATGAAACGTTTGATTTTAATTATTGGAATTATAAATTCTGTATTGCAAGGGTGTCAGCTTACAGAGATTGATGAGTATGTTGGTGGAAGTTCTATTTATTTTTCAGTAGAACATGATACAATGACCTATTCATGGGGGACGGTTGACGGAAATGTTCAAAAGCGAGTGTTGCAGTTGCCGATTTATTTGTTTGGTGAAGTGAAAGATTATGACCGTAAAATACGAATTCACACGGAATTATGTAATACGGATTCTGTGCGTGCAGTGGAAGGTGTAGATTTTCAGGCAATAACAGAAGAAGTTATTTTACCGGCTAATTGTAAGGAAACCTCTTTGGATATTACGATGTTAAGGACAGAGGCATTGAGAAAACATGATAGAATAGTGACTGTAATTATAGAAGTAAGCGAAGAGTTTGATTCAGAATTTAATTGGCGTAAAGATTACGATGGAAATCTTTATTTTATAGGTCATCGTATGACAATTATATCAAATGAGGATTTTCCTCGACCTTGGTGGTGGAGGGAGAACAATAATTTCTTTGGTGAATGGAGCTTTAAGAAAGCCGATTTGATTTGTACTTTATGTGATATTCCCAGAAAAGAATTTATAGGTAATAATGTTATTCCTGATTTTAAACTGAGATATTATGCAAAAAAGGTTCAGCGTTGGCTTGATGAACAAGAAGATCCGTATCTTGATGAAAATTTGGAACCGATGACAATGGGACAAGATGCACAGTGATTATTTATTAAAACATAAAATCGGAATATGTTATGAAAAAGTGGTATTTGTTTTTTTTGACGATGATATTAGTTGGTTGCTATGATGATGAGGGAAATTATGATTATAAAGAGTTGAATAATGTTACGATAGAGGGTATTCTTGAAAAAGACTGGTATAATAAGTTTACATATGTTGATACTTTAAGAATAAAACCAGAGTTGACTTTGGCCTTAGGAGGTTCGGAAGAACATTTAAAATTTGAGTGGCATTTGATACCGATTCATGCTTCTTATAACAGGGATTCTATACCGAGTGAAGAACAATTGAAGGGTTATATTATTGGAAATGAAAAAAATTTGGAGTATCCTTTGAAAGAGAAGGCCGGTGAGTATTTGGGATTTTTCTGGGTGACTGATACTTTGACTAATGTGTCTTACAAAAAAGATTTTTTTGTACGTCTACGTACTTCTGTGACCGATGGTTGGATGTTACTTTGTGAAGAAAAAGGGAAGTCTCGTTTGGATATGGTATCTCATCTTTCTGCTACAGAAGATATGGTGTCACGTGATATTTGGTCAGAGTGTGACTTTGATTTTGGTAAACCATATAAATTGACTTATAATTATAATATACAAAAAAGTAGCCGTTTGTTATGGTGTGAAGCTGGAACTTTTGATTTAGATAAAGAAAAACTTCAACCTAGTGAAGGATCTAATCTGATTTATCAGTTCGGTGACAATGTGGAAAAAGTTAAAGTTGTTAGCGGAGGTTTGTCAAGATGTACTGAGCCTGCTCGAGAGATGCTTATTACAGCGGAGGGTAATCTTTATTTTAGGGACGCTATAGATATAGCTATTGGAGGTATTTTCGATTTTCCCAAAAATAAGCTGAAGGGTTCGTCGGAATATTTTAAAGTGTCTCCTTTTATTGGTTATAAAGGTTTTTGGGCATGGCCTACTACGACAGCAGCTATTTTATATGATGAAACGAACCGTCGTTTTGTAATGTTGGAAAGTAAGGAGGAATATTTGACGGAAGTGTCTTTTATAGGAGGAAGTGTGGATTATTCCGCAAAAACAGAAAAAGATATGGTGTATATGGAAGGAAATAAAGAAGGATATGTCTTTGCTGTATTAAAAGAGCCTGAACAGGAGGAATATTATATATATGGAATGGTATTGAATGCTGATTGTAAAGTGGAACGTAGTCATTATATGCGTTTGAATCCAGCAAATTCTGATAAGATAACCAAGTTTGCTTTCCATCCTTTTTATCGATTATTGTTTTATGCAACAGAACAGGGAGACATTTATCAATTTAACATGAATACTCCTGAAATACAAGCGAGGAAAATACTCTCTTTCCCCAATGAAAATATTTCTGTATTGAAATTTAATTTGCTTGTACCTTTTATTTTATATGAAGATTGGGAAAAAGAAAGAGAAAAATGGTTGATTATTGCTAGTTATGATAAGACAAAAGATGAAAATGTTTCGGGAGTTCTGAGAATGTACGAATTTCCTGAAATAACTTCTGCTCCTAAGCAAAAGATGAAATTTACGGGTTTGGGGAAAATAGTGGATGTTGCATATAGATTTAGAAATGATGAACCTAATTTGTAGTATTATAGAATTAAAATTTAGAATTATGAAAAAATTATTATTAGTCGTATTGTTGGGATGCTTTGTGTTGGGCAGTTGTTCTCCAGAAGTCAGGAAATATGTTATAAAAGGGCATGTAGACAAATGTGAAACAGATGTGTTTGTAACAGTGGTCAATGAAAAGGGTAAGGTGGATACTATACATAAGGAGCGTCTTGTGAATGGTAATTTTGAGATGGAAGGTACTATTAACGAGCCAAAATTAGCTTTTCTTACAATCAAAGGTATTAATGGAAGGATTCCTTTGTTGCTTGAAGATACTCTCTTTACTCTTAATATAAAAGAGCATGATTTAGCAGATGTTCGCAATTATGATATTCAAGGAGGGCGTTTACAAGCCGGTAAGAATGCATTGGATGATGTCGAAGTAGAGGTTTTTAGTGATAGAGATTCTATTCTTGTTTGTTACTTTGAGGCAGAAAAAAAACGTGATATTTTTGGCCAAATGCACGAAAGAGCAATGTTAGACCGTATGGTTGTTGCTTATGATAAGGAAGAGAACAAGTTTATAGAAGCTAATAATGATAATATTTTAGGTTTGGCCATCGTATATTATCGTTATAATCATCTTAATTTCGATCGTTTGAAAGTGAAATTTGAGATGTTAAGTGATGCAATGAAAAATACACCGGAAGGTCGTTTGATTCAAGCTCGATATGATAAACTGGGGGTTGTAAAGGTTGGACGGCAAGCTCCTAATTTTATATTGCCGACCATAGATGGTGGTACTGTTACTTTATATGATGTAAAAGCCCCGATAAAGATTCTTGATTTTTGGGCATCTTGGTGTGGACCTTGTAGAAAAGAAAATCCGCATATGGTGAAAGTCTACGATAAATTTAAAGACAAAGGATTGGTTATTATAGGTATTTCGATGGATTCACGTGAAGGAGATTGGAGAAAAGCTGTTGAAGCAGATGGGTTGACATGGATACAGGCATGTGACTATAAGAGTACTGCAAGTGAAGTTGCCAAAGCTTATAATATCACAGCAATTCCGCGTGTTCTGATTTTGGATGAAAACAATCATGTAATTGGAGATGGTTTAACTGGAGATATTTTGGATGAATTTTTGACAAAACGCTTGAAATAAATTTTTATGTGCATTAGATACTTGGCAGTATTTATGTTTTGATTTTTAATAATTGATTTAAAAGATTTAGGGTGTGTCATGAATTGTGGTGTGCCCTAAATTTTTATAAATTCCTATTTAGGCATTGCCTAATGAGCTTGGTTGGGGATACGCATAAAACCCTTGGCTATGTTTTGTTTAAATGATATGATACACTAATATTTGAATTTCATGTATATAGATATGTGGTAAGGGATTTGCTTGAAATATTTTTCCTTTCTTGAGGAGCTTTGATTCCATTGTGCAGGGTAATAGCGGTTGGCTACTTTATTATATCTAATATTGTAATTTTTGCCATCAATTATGACTGGACCTTATTGTTTCGAGTATTTACAACCAGTTATTACTCAATAATTTGTAAGCAATAAGTCATAAATATGGTCGTAACCTTTAAAGGCACGTTCTAAAGGGTGAAGATTTAACGCTTTTATTGGTTTTTAACTTATTCAAGGTATCAATACGAGCGGTTTCTTCTTTTTCGGTGCAGTTAGTTTCCGATATTCCACTTCTATTTTGGCTCATTGTCTAAGCCAGTACAAATGTACAATAAATTCAGAATTTTAGTGCGAATATCCAAAGTAATCTTACAGAATATTCATTAATAGTTTTGAATAGTCCATACAATGATCGTACATGTGTGGTTGTTTCAGGAACGTCTTTTGATATAGAACGGTTTATCATTTGTATCCGCTGATACTTCGCTTACAATGACATTATCAAGAAAATCATAAGTATATAGAAAATAAATGCTACAAGAGTGGAGTATTGCCACAAAAGATGAGTATTTTTATGGCAAAATTCAAACTATGGGTGCAAACAGTTCTTACAAGGCTATGTATGATATGGGGGAACAAGCAAAGGATGGAACAATTTTCATTCCTGATGATTTCGTGACGCATGGTACTCCCGATGCAGTTCGTTCGGGATTAACTCGTTTGTGTCGTAATGGAAAGTTGTACCGTTTTGCCAAAGGTATTTATTATGAGCCGATGTACGATAAGTGGGATGGGACGTTACGAGAACCTTCATTGGATGCCATTGCTCAGAAGATAGCTCAGAGGGATAATGCCCGTATTATACCGACCGGATCTTACGCACTCAATAAACTTGGGCTATCTACGCAAGTTCCAGCAAATATCATCTATATAACGGACGGTTCTGCACGGCAGATTAAATTTGGTGATGGGAAAAGCATCATATTCCGCCATAGTAACGATTTGGGTAATTTCGCTTACCAATCAAAGCTGATGCAACTGATCGTGCTTGCCATGCGAGAAATTGGCGAGAAGTTGATAACAGAAGAGCAAAAAATAAAAATAAAGAATATGATAACAGAACATGTTTCGGAACAAGACTTCAATCATGATATTGTACTAGCTCCGACATGGGTAAAAATGATATTGCAACGATGAAATTTATTGATTTGTCAAAAGAAGACCGTACGGATGTGCTTGACCGTGTTTCTACGGAACTGAACATACGGCAGCGTGAGGTAATAGAAAAGGACTGGTGGGTAACATCAGTCCTTTGAGCCATGTTCTGCCTTCCGTACACCAGACATCTGTCTTTCAAAGGAGGAATATCGTTGAGTAAGTGCTGGCATCTGATTAACTGGTTTTCGGAAGATATAGACATTGCCATAGATAGAGAATATCTAGATTTCAGTGGATCTTTGTCGAAAACACAAATCAGCGATAAAGTGCGACGTGCGATGTGTTCTTTCGTAAGAGAGACCATGCAATACGACATTGCCGAGCAGTTGCATAAAAATGGTATACCAAAAGACAAATTTCAGGTGAATGTGGATATTACCCCTATTTCTACTACTGATCCAGAAACTATAAATATCAGCTACGATTCTGTTCTGACATTTTCGATTGATGGAGAAAACGGACTCTATGTCTTACCAAAAGTAAAAGTGGAAGTGAATGGAAGGTCTATGAGTGAGCTTGTAAATGAAGTGCCTCTTGACTCAATGATTGACCAAGTTTATCCCAAGGCACCTTTTGTCGAACCAAAGTTTAATGTTCGGGCTGTTCTTCCCGAACGCACATTCCTTGAAAAGATATTCTTATTGCATGAAGAATTTGCCAAACCAAAAGATTTGATTCGAGTGGAACGCATGTCACGGCATATGTACGATATTGGTCAGATATTAAAAACGCCTATTGCAGAAAGAGCCATCCATGATAAACAACTTTACCGTCAAGTGGTGGAACATCGTCGTACATTCATCGGCTTGCGTGGATTTGACTACGATACTCTTTATCCGAATGCGCTGAACATTGTTCCTCCGGCTTCTATTATTAATCAATGGAAAGCTGATTATGAGAATATGCGTTTGCATATGATATACGGAGAATCTGTTTCTTTTGAAAATCTAGTGAATAGTCTTAAGATTTTGAATGACAAGGTAAAACACTGTTAGAGAAGTATGAAAATAGCAAAAGAAAGTAAGGAACCGTATTTGCGTGGCATAAGCGAAACACTAGCAGAACAGTTCAAAGAATCGACTTTGTGTACTCTTGTAAAAAAGGATAAGGATTTGTTGGCATGTATTCGCAACAACGCCATCAGCATTTATCACCTTGCAGACAAGGTTGCAATGGTACACTTGAACAGAAAGGGAGAATTGTTGTGCAATGTAAACGATTTCTATATGTCAGGAAAGCATACTGGGGAAGAACATCAATATAAGATTGAGGAAATATGTACGAAAATCAAAGACATAAAAGCAAACAGTTTAAGTCGAGGTACCTCAGAGAAGAAAGCACAGCACACTCTTGTATCCAAGAACAATTCCAATTTTGATTCCGAATGGTTCTGTGTAGATATAGAATACCGACAATCGTTTATTGTCCAGAAACTTATACACCAGAAATTTAATGGTAGGTTTGATATTATTGCTGTTTCAAAGGGAACTCCCCACCGAGTTGCGATAATAGAACTAAAGTATAACTCGTCTGCAATAGCTGGGACGTCAGGCATAGTGAAGCATATTATGGATTTCAAGACATTTTCCCAAAATCCGGAATGTTTGGAGAATCTCCGTCGGGAAATAGTATGCCAACTTCATAACTTACATCAGATTGGTGTAAATATTCCTGAAAGGCTCTTGGAACAGCCTTTTGATTTTTCGGAGAAGATAGAATTTTATGTAATAACGCTATGGGATAATAATAGCAAACAAAATCCCAAAGAGACAATGGGGAGATATCTTTTCAATGACTTGCGTGAGAATTGGGGTGGGAAAACCTCGGCATGTGTATCTAAGAAAAACGCCATGAAAGAAGTGGAAATCGACGTTGAAAATAACCCTCCTTTTTCTATCAGGTTTCTATTTAAGAAAGTGCAGAACCCAACGAACTTTAATATTGATGATATATTGCAAGAGACATTATACGACTATGTACTATGAAAATAACGATTCATCGCGGGGCAAACCAGATTGGAGGCTCAGTAACAGAATATGAACATAAAGGTTGGCGACTGTTTGTCGATTTCGGCGAACAGTTACCAGGCACGCCCATATCCGAGCCACTTAATATTGATGGACTAACAACAGGGGATATTTCGAGAAGTGCCATGCTTATTACTCATTATCATGGTGACCATATAGGTAATATTCATCAGATTCCCAGTGATGTGCCTATCTTTATGGGGGAATTGGGTCTTGAGATTCAAAAAATAGCCACCAATCAATTGAAATACATTGATAGTAAACATTCGATTTTACTTAAGCGTCTTGAAAAGGCAATTCCTTTTGAAGCAGGAAAACCATTCGACTTCGGTTCGTTCAGGATAATGCCAATAGACATAGACCATTCGGCCTTTGACTCCTATGCTTTCAAGATTGAGACTAACGATATAAAGGTATTTCATACTGGCGATTTTCGCACACACGGATTCCGTGGCAAAAAATTGCTTGAGGTGATTGATAAATTGATAGGAAAGGTTGATTATGTGGTTTGCGAGGGAACCAATGTCAAGCGTTCAAAGGCTACCTTGCAAACCGAGCGTAAGTTGCAACAACAATTCGAGAAGGATTTTAGGCAGCATAAATTCAACATCGTATATATGTCCTCAACTAATATTGATCGCTTGTTTTCACTGTATCATGCGGCATTACGGGTTAGGATTCCTTTTATAGTGGACTCTTATCAAAAGCGTATTATGGATACAGTTGTCAACAATGATCACATTTGGTCAGAGGCCAAACTCTATAATTATGGAAAATATGAACCGATGGTTTTAATGTACGATGAAAATAATACAAGCCAACATCTTGTCTGTGATAAGTTCATTGATTTTCTTAGAGAAAAAGGATATGTATTGATAGCCAGAAGTAATCCTCGACTGAATTACCTTATAAATAAATTGCCAGGCGAACCTAAACAATGCTATCTATCTATGTGGAATGGATATGTAAACAACCCGTCATCGCCATCTTATAACGAGCATCTTGCGATGTCCCTTGGGAAGGGATATCTTTATCGACATACCAGTGGGCACTGTGATATGGAAAGTCTTCAGAGTCTCTTTGCACGACTTTCTCCAAAAGCAATAATCCCTATGCATACCGATGCACCAGAGATATTTGCCAAACAGTTCTGTAGCCGATGGACGGTGATCCTTATACAAGATGGTAATTCTATAACATTATAAAAGTTCTCTTAGATGAAAATACTCCATATATCCGATACACATGGACATCATGCGGAAATGACAAAATTGCCCGAAGCTGATGTTCTGGTTCATTCCGGAGATTTTACCTTGACAGGTTCGGAAGCCGAGGCTTTTGATTTTCTTGAATGGTTTTGTGACCTCCCATATCTTCACAAAATCTTCATATGTGGCAACCATGACGATTGTCTTTATGGAGCCAACATTGATGGTCTTGATGAAAATGTACATTATCTATGCAACTCCAGTGTGGAGATTGCTGATGTGAAATTTTATGGTGTGTCTATGTTTCTGGAGGATTGCGTAACAGACAGTCAAAGTCGTAACATCGCAAAAATTCCAAAAGACATAGATGTGCTAATTACACACAATCCACCTTATGGCATCCTTGATTTTGATGACAACATACACTATGGTTCTGAAGAATTATTAGTAAAAATCTCCGAAATAAAGCCCAGTCTTCATCTTTTCGGTCACATACATGCCAACAATGGACAAATAAAACTCGGAACTATAACATATGTGAATTCGGCAATTATCAGTGGAATTTACCAATCTATACAATCCTACCATACTCTTTCAATATGAACACTGACAATGGTATTTTGTAGTTTTAAGAATATTTCGATTTTATCATAAAACAAATTTTATTCATGAATACAAGTGAACTCAACGACACTATCAAATCATTTGATTTGAAACTATACAAATTAATTTTCAAAGAAACGGAAAAGAAACGCCAAGATTTTGTAAGCCATTTTACTATTAACCATATTCGTAACATGGATATTGATGAATATGTTGAGGGTAAAAATAAATCAGCAAATATTTTTTGTTACGCTCTTGAGCATACATTAGGAGCGTATGGGCTTATAAAAGGAGGTTCAGCTCGTAAGTTTGGTATATATTACAGCCAAGAGCAAAGTGATTATGTAATCACTCATAATTGGAATTATGGAACTCCTGAAGAATCATTCAAACATCTTCGGAAAGCTTTAGTGAAACTTATTATTGCTGGTGAGAATGACGATATAGATTCTATTCGCCAATCTTTTCTTTCACCGATGTTTAAGGGAAAAATCCTTGCCACTTATTTTCCCGAAAAGTATCTGAGTATCTTCAGCGAAGCGCATTTAGACTATTATATTCATCGTCTTGACCTTGATCATAAGGTAACGTCTAAAACAGATATTATAGAGAAGCGTCAAATACTGGTAAATTTTAGAAATTCAAATTCTACGATGTCAAAATGGCCACTTCATGCGTTTTCCTATTTCCTTTATAATAAATACCCTGGTTCTCCTAAAGAGTCTGAAGACATTGGTGAATATTTTGAAACTGCCGAATTCGTTTCAGGGAATTTTGTTTCGGTTGACGATCAAATAGAAGTTTTAGGACATGGGAAAGGGGATTATTTATCCCAACAGGAAAGTCGAGCAAAATTAGGTGAACGAGGGGAATATGTAGTAATGCGGTATGAGATGGATAAGCTACAACGACTAAAAATAAAAAAGAAACCAATACAGCAGTCATTGAAGAATGACTCTCTTGGCTATGATATACTCTCTTATGCGGAGGATGAAACACCAATCTATATAGAAGTGAAGTCAACGAACCTATCTTCCAAAGACTTTCATATCTATTTAACTGCAAATGAATTTGCTACTGCATCTAAATATGGAGATAGTTACCATATCTATATAGTTTTTAAGCCTAATGCTGCCAAACCTGTTATATTGGATTGGGGTAATCCTTTTTTAGAAAAGGACAAAGTTGCACTTATACCTGTTCATTACAAAATACATTTAAAAAAGATATAATCCACCAATGGGACTGTTTCGCAATAATTTTAGGATTCAATCCCATTGGTTTTATTGATTACCTCCTCATCGAGAATCCTCTTTTCTGCTGTTGGTCGTAATTTCCTTCCACCACATTGTCAACTTCCCGTCTGGCTTCGATTTGCTCCCGGTTGTCAAACTCGCCCTTTTGCCTGGCTGTGAAATACAGGAAATCCCCTGCTGCCTGATGTGATTGTCTGTCATCCCCGAACAGGTTAAGGGCACTCTTGATGTCCGACACTTGTTCCGTATCAAAACGTGGCTTGTAATAATCACGGGCGAAACGGATGATACTGTGTACCGCCTTACGGAAGATGTCGCTCGTTTTGAGTAGCAGGAAACTGAGACAACCGATGATATGGCTTTGCCATGCAATCAAGTTCTTAAGTCTTGTTGTTTCCAGTCGGTTATTAAAAATCATTTTCGTTTTATATTAATCTATCTCATGGTTTTGCCG
>JAHHTS010000047.1 GCA_020024475.1 Oscillospiraceae bacterium | reverse complement strand
GCATTATTGTCTTTAGTATAATTTTTTTTAATGAAAAATTTTAAATTTAGTTACACATATGATAGTTAAAATATATTAACTAATTGATGCAAAATCATTTTATTCACAAAATGCAAATAAATTTAAATTTTTGCAACAAAAATTTAAATAAGAAAAAGCAGAGAACAACTCTGCTTTTTTCTATTTAATTCCTGTTGAACCATGTCCTCCACGGTCAGGATTTCCTAAATTTTCTACAGTAGTGAATTCCAAGCGTGGTTGATTTTCTACAATTCTAAATTGACATATACGATCATTAACATTTATTACAGTATTCCTAATTGCTAGAACAGGCATAAACCATTGATCATTATCTCCACAATAACTATTGTCAACTATACCAATACTATTTGTTTGAATAATACCAAAATTCTTAAATGTTGATGAACGTGGTGTAACGTGTGCTTCATATCCTTCAGGAAGTTGCATGGCTACTCCAAGAGGAATAAGCTTAAATTCACCAGATTTAAGTTCAAATGTATCAGCTGCTCTCAAATCTATCCAATCACCTTTTGAAATAGGTGCGACCTTTTCTATTTTATCTGTGAAATATTTTATTTTAATTTTCATTCTATCTCTCCCAAGGGATAATCTTTCCTTCTTCTAAAGTTTTTTTAACATCTATTATTCTTTGATTCTCACTACCACGAAATAACAATGATAGATTTTTCTTTTCATCAACAAACTGACCATCAATCATAACATCTATATAATTAAGAACTTCTCGTTGCTTATCATTAAGTGTTTCATATGTAAAACCAGTCCACAACCATATTGTCTTTCCTGTTTGTTTTTTTATTTCTCTCAAAGTTTTAATGAACATTGGGTCATTTACTTGATCCATAGGTTCACCACCCAAAATTGAATACCCTGTTACATTTGGACTTTTACCCATATCAATAAACTTTTGCATAGCAATTTCATCATATTCATCACCATAAGTAAACGGCCAATATTCTTCATTAAAACAATTTTTACAATGGAAATGACATCCACTTACAAATAAGCTTGTACGAATACCTATACCATTTGCAACATCATACTGTCTCATCTGAGCGTATTTCATAATTTATACCTACTTTTTCATATTAGTTTCTTTGCATATATAAATTGGTCTATTTTTAATTTCTAGGTAAGCTTTTGAAAGATATTGTCCTAAAATACCTATACAGAACAGTTGAACTCCTCCTACAAACAATATTATACATGCTGTACTTGGCCACCCAGAAACTGGGTCGCCGAATAAAATTGTTTTAGCAATAATAATTATTATTGCTATAAAAGCTATTATGCAAAATATCAAGCCTACCACTACACTTATCGATAATGGAACTGTCGAAAAAGCCATAATTCCTTCTATACTATAAAGAAGCAATTTCCAAAATGACCATTTTGTTTCTCCCGCAGCTCTTTCCACATTTTCGTATTCTAACCACTTTGTATTATATCCTACCCATCCAAATAATCCTTTTGAAAAACGATTATACTCTTTTAAATCAAGAATTGAATCAACAAACTGTCGTGTCATAAGCCTATAGTCACGCGCACCATCAACTATTTCAGTTTTAGATATTTTATTCATAATTTTATAAAACATTCTTGCAAAAAATGAACGCACTGGTGGTTCGCCTTTTCGTGTAACTCGGCGTGTAGCAACAGAATCATATCCTTCATATTCAATAGCTTTAACCATTTCAGGTAAAAGAGCTGGTGGATCTTGTAAATCGGCATCCATCATACAAACCAAATCACCGCTTGATTTCTCAAATCCAGCAAAAATTGCGGCTTCCTTACCGAAATTTCTAGAAAATGATATATATTTTACTCTATCATCTTTAGATGCAAGCTCTTTACAAATCAAAAGTGTATCATCCTTTGAACCATCATTAACAAAAATAATCTCGAAATTATAATTTGTCATTGTTAATGAAACCCTATTAATTTCATCATAAAACATTTTTAGCACTTCTTGTTCATTATAACAAGGAACTACTACCGATATAAGCTTCCCCATAAATATTTCCTCAGCTGAATTCATTCAATATAAATAAAATATATTATACTATTTTAACAATAAATTATTTTTATTTTATTTATTACACGGTATTTATTATAACACAATTTTTCAAAAAATCAAAAAGACTTCTCATAAAAATGAGAAGTCCCTTGATTAAATATTTTAATTATAAATGAAGAACACGGGCTTTAATTTCTTGTGTTCTTCCCTCATTCCAGAAGTTTTCACCTAAATAACCACAGGTTCTACGAACAACATTCATTCTATCTTTATCACGGTTACCACAGTTAGGACAATACCACTCAAGATTATCATCGCAAAGTATTTCACCTTCATACCCACATTCCATACAGTAGTCAAGTTTTGTATTCATTTCTGCATATTGCACATTTTCATACATATACTTAATCAATGTTTCAATAACTTCAGGGTTATTTGCAAGATTAGGCAATTCAACATAGCTGATCGCACCACCAGAAGAAATAGGATGGAACTGTGATTCGAACTTAAGCTTATCAAATGCATTTATTTCTTCTTCAACAAACACATGATATGAGTTAGTAAGAAAATCTCTATCTGTTATGCCTTCTATAACACCAAAACGTTTTTGGAGTGTATGTGCAAAATATTCTGTCAAGCTTTCACTTGGTGTTCCATACAATGCAAAACCAAGACCTGTTTGGCGTTTCCAAAGAGTAATTTTATTTTTAAGATGATTCATAATATCAAGAGCAAGCCGCTGACCTTTTTCTGTTGTATGACTTTCACCGATAAGCGATTTTACACATTCATAAAGTCCGATATAACCCAAAGTTATTGTTGCATAACCATCCTGAAGTAATGGATAAATTGGCTCATGTTTACCTAAACGAGCAATTGCACCATACTGCCAGTGAATTGGGGATACATCGCTTGTAACATTTTTGAGTTTATCATAACGAAGCATAAGGCTCTCTTTGCAAAGCTCAAGTCTATCTTCAAGAATATTCCAAAACTTTCGCATATCTCCTTTAGCAGAAAGGCCAACATCAGCCAAGTTAATTGAAGTAAGTCCCATATTAAAACGACCATACCATTTATATGTGCCTTCTTGATTGTTTATAGGCCCTTTATATGGTGATAGCCATGCACGACAGCCCATACAACCAAAAACATTGCCTTCATAGTTCTGTTTCATATGTTTTGCGCTGATAAAATCAGGCATCATGCGTTTTGAAACGCAAACCGCAGCCAGTTTTGTAAGCCAGTAATATTTACTATCTTCATGAATATTATTTTCATCTGTAACATAAAGAAGCTTTGGAAAAGCAGGTGTAATCCATGCACCAACTTCATTCTTCATACCTTGTATACGCTGTTCAAGCATCTCTTTAATCAGCATAACAGTTTCTTCTTCATACTCAGGATATTCATTTATATACATAAATACTGAAAGAAATGGTGCCTGACCATTTGATGTCTGCAATGTGTTAATCTGATACTGGAATGTTTGAATTCCACCACGAACCTCTTCCGCTAATTTTGAAGCAACTGCTTTATCTAGCTGTTCTTGAGTATAACTGAAACCCATTGTGTCCCACTCTTTTTTGGTATCACGATAGAATTTTTCTTTTGAAATTCTAACAAATGGTGCTAGATGTCCAAGTGTAATTGTCTGTCCACCAAACTGACCTGAAGCAACCTGAGCAATAATCTGAGTTGCAATTGTACATGCTGTACGAAATGAATGAGCCTTTTCTACAAGTTTACCATTTATAACCGTACCATTTTCAAGCATATCCCGAAGATTTACAAGACAGCAATTGAAGGAAGGGTTAAGATAATGTCCTAGGTCATGAATGTAAATAAGCCCATCTTTATGTGCCTGTGCCAAATGTGGTGGTAACATCATTCTTAATGCAATATCTTTTGACACCTCTTCTGCGACTAGATCTCTCATTGTAGAGATAAGTGCTGAGTTTTTATTTGAGTTGGAAGAAAGAACATCTTTCTGCTCCCCATTTACCACCCCAAGAACTTTATTATCAATTGTATTACGCTGACGCTGATATTCTCTTACCGCACGATATGCTTCATAACATTTTGCAGTGAGCATATCGTTGGAATCTACTAATGCTGCATAAACATAATCTTCGATTTCTTTAATTGTAACAATCGTTTTATCTGTATTAAAATTATGGCTTATCTCATTTGCCAATTTTTCATTTATAATACCGCTGCCATATTTCATTGCTTTTAGAATAGCTTGCTCTATTTTTGAAGCATCAAATTCAACCTTACGACCATCACGCTTTATTACAGTGATATTTTCCATTTAATAATACCTTTATCCTTCTATATTTTTTATTTTAAGTAAATTAAACATTATTAGTTTTGTCTTTAATTTGCTATTTCATTGTATCACTATATATTGTGCATTTCAATAACAAAATTATCAATATATAGCTTTTTTGTCTTTTTCTATCTTTTGCACAAAAAAATCAGTAATAATTATTACTAAAAGGTAAACCCATAACAAAATTAAAAATTTACATATTTTATCATAAACTGAATAAAAAATATAATATTTTTTAGTTTATACATTTTCATTTCATATTTTTATCAAATTATTTACAAATATCTAGAAACTAAACAATATATGTATTATAATATATATCGTATGGAGGATTTATTATGAGAAAACAAGTTTTATTTATATACAATCCAAATTCCGGTAGAGCATTGGCATCTCAGTTAATTTCAGAAGCTGTTGAACTTCTATGTAACGAGAATTATCGTGTTACCGTATATGCAGTAAGCAACACTCTTACAGCCGAAGATGTTTTGAAATACGAAGATGGTGCCTTTGAAAATGTTATATGTTGTGGGGGCGACGGAACATTAAACCACACAATCAATGGCATAATGTCAATGAATAACAAACCTCTTCTCACATATATACCTGCTGGTTCAACAAATGATTTTGCAGCATCTCTAGGCATAAATCATGATGTAAAAAATGCAATAAATGCAATCCTTAAAAGTACTCCATACTACTATGATATAGGAAAATTTAACAATAAATTTTTTAATTATATTGCTGCTTTTGGTGCTTTTACTCAGGTTTCATATTCAACACCTCAATCACAAAAAAATTACCTAGGTCATGCTGCTTACGTCATAGAAGGAATAAGGCATCTTCCTATTGGTCAGTATCACACAGTAACAGTCAAAGTAAATGGTGAAACTTTTACTGATGATTACATATATGGCTCTGTATCTAACTCTACCAGTATTGGCGGAATGAGTATTCCAATAAAGGACGAGGTATCAATGAATGATGGCCTTTTTGAAGTTATACTTATTAAAGCACCTAAAACATTAATTGATTTACAAAGCATAATTGCTGCACTGCTTATTCAAAATTATAACAGTTCATTTATCCAATATTTTAAAACAGATGCAATCGATTTTGAATTTAAAAATGAAACACCTTGGACTCTAGATGGTGAATTTGGTGGAAACATTCTAAATGCCAATATCACTGTTATAAAACAAGTAATTCCATTATTAAAATAAATATTATTAACATTCTATAATAGTTAAATTTTAAATTCTAAATTCAAGGTTTTCTTAATTAAAAATTGTTTTATTTATGTATAGAGTTCATCATCATGTCCATCAATATTTTATTATTAGTAACTGACAATAAACATATGTATTTTTAATTTTTTAGATTATGCATTATTAAAAATATTTTTATTTTAGCTATAATATATTCAAATATTGTTTATTTAAGTCAATAACTTAAAAGAAATTTAACTGTTTGATACCTAACATATTTCAAACATCACTTTAACTTTTTCCAAATATAAGATTATAAAATTTAAACTATTATTCATTCAAAATACTCATAAAATTTATTGTTAGAGACTATCATTCGGGCTTTTCGCTATCAGCCATGATACTTATATCATATAATAAATTGTTGATTAGTATACATCATTAATATGATTTTTTTGTTTTTTATACATTTTTAAATATCAAACAAGTATTTTGATAATTATTATAATATATTCATATAGAACATATTGTATCATTTTTGCTATACATTCCAATATAAATAATCATATTATCTTTCTATTGTAATAAAATAGCAAATTTATTTATTTTTTGACCATAATATATAATAATTATTTTTAATTATAGCTATTGTTAAATAGTTATTTGTATGTTATATTGAATTAAGTAATTCTTAATGAAAGAGGTATTTTTATGAGCAAAATTCCTGTAATTATCGACTGCGATCCAGGTGTTGATGACAGTTTTGCAATCGCACTCGCAAACTCATATTCCGGTTTTGACATAGTTGCAATTACGGCAGTGGAAGGAAATGTTCCTGCAGTTCTCACTCGAAAAAACGCACTTTGTCTTTGTGATACACTTGGATTGAATGCTACTGTTGGTTTTGGTGCTGAAAAACCGTTAGTAAGACCATATTTTCGTGATGCATCAGTGACTCATGGAGAAAGTGGGGTTGGTACAGTACAGTTTAAAAATCCTATTAAAACACCAGACTCAAGACCTGCATGGGAGCTCATTTATGACGAAGCTGTCAAATATAATGGTGAACTTGTTTTGGTTGCTATTGGACCACTTACAAACATTGCCACAGCACTTCGCCGGCACCCAGACCTTCCAAAATATATTAAAAAGTTTTACATTATGGGTGGAGGTACATTTGGAAATGTGACCGCCACAGGTGCAAAAGCTGAATTTAATATTTGGGTTGATCCTCTTGCTGCAAAAGAAGTTTTTGAAAAAATGGAAGTTTATATGGTTGGGCTAAATGCAACTCATTCCGCTGCAATCACTGAAGAAGATTTTGATGAAATGATTTCACTTTGCGGGAATGATCCTAAAAGTAACCTCATTAAAGAACTTTCTAAATTCTCTAAATTCAATAGTTTGGAAAATGGTCAAGATAATCATATTATACACGATGCCCTAGCAATAGCATCATTAATGAATGAAGATGTTGTTGATTTTGAAGACTATTTTGTTTGGGTTGAAGATAACGAAGAAGCAGATAATGTAGGAGAAACTGTAATTGATTTTAATGGTCAATCCGGAAAACCTGCAAACTGCCATGTTGCTATGAAAGTTAATCAGCCATTATTTGTACAAATGATGAAAAATATGTGCAAATTCTATAATGAAAATAATATAACAATAAATTAAAACTAAAATTTTAAATATTATAAAAGTAATATAATAATAAATTATATTCTATTAACTCTACACCAATCATAATTGTTATATTACATATTACAATAGTTATTTTAATAAAAGATTAAATTCTACTCTATTAAAATTACAAATTTTAATTTATACATAATATAAAAATAAAACGGAGTGTCGACTTTCGATTCACTCCGTTTTTGTATAAAAATTTATTATTCATTAAAAGGCTTTAAGATTATATTTTTATTTTTAATTATGAATAAATTGTTAACAAAATTTATTCATAATTTTTTAAAATTAACATGATATTCAACCAATTCCTGTAAAAAAAGCATATAATTATATACAAATAAACAGGGAAATTCCTAAGTATAAGGAGAGGTTTTTATGAAAGAGAAAAAATTTAGCACAACAACACTAGCAGCTATTGGCGTTATGGCTGCACTCGTATTTATAACTACAAAATTTTTACGGATTCCAATTCCTATGGGTATTGGTGGAAAAACACAAATTCACCTCGGAAATAGTATGTGTATTCTAGCAGGACTACTTTTTGGTGGTGTTCCTGGTGGGCTTGCTGCCGGTATCGGTACTGCGATTGTTGACCTTACTGACCCACGGTGGGCTCCTGAATTTTGGGTTAGTTTTATAAATAAATTCGCTATGGGTTTTGCAGCTGGTACAATTGCTCACATGGGTAAAAAATCGCTACCTAGAGATATTGTGGCAGCTACAGTTGGTGCTTTTACATATGTTGCATTATATGTATTCAAGTCATATATACAGCAGCTTATGCTTGGAAGTGCTTCAGAAGCAATCAAGGGTGTTTTAGTAACAAAATTCATGACAAGTGTTACAAATGCTATTATTGCTATTGTGATTTCTGTCATACTTTATAAACTTCTTGACCCAGCATTAAAAAAAGCTAATCTATTTCAAAAATAAAATTTATTGAATATGCAGTAAATTATGGCACGCAAATATAATATGCGTGCCATAATTCACTATATTTTAAAGGAGTATTTATGGAAAAATTTGTTGTTATAGGTACTGGTTTTATTGGCGGATACATGGTCAAAGGCATGCAAAAAATTTCTAAAACTAATAATTTAAAAGATATAGCATTTGGTATAAAGGGCCATTTTAAAGATGTCGAAAAGCGTAGTGCCGAACTAGGTTTCGATGTTAGTGTAAACAATTCAACTGAAATTTTGGAAAGAGAAAATCCTACTATAATAATTTTTTCTCCTCCACCTGAAATTGCACCGGATATTGTTGAGAACATCCTTAAACCATACTATAAAAAATGCAAAGAATCTAATATAGCTTTACCTGATTTATATAGTTTTATCCCGTCACCATCATCTGATTGGATATGTGAAAAATTAGGTGGTGATGTCAATGTCGTAAAAATTCTTCCTAATATTATTGATAATGTTTGTGGTTATGACTTATCTCCTATTGGGATTAACTATATATCCTATGCATATCATCAATGGCCTGAAAATAGAAAAAAAATTTTACTAGAATGTATGTCAGCTTATGGATACACAGTAGAAACAAATGACAAAGACTCTTTAGTATTGCTTTCTGGTAAAATCACAAGTCATATTTGCTATGAAATTTCATTTGCAATAAATGAAGTTTGTAATAATCTTGGATATAACATATCTATAAACACAATCGGTAGTGCTATGCGTAAGTCGCAATATGATATTTTTAAAAATTTACCTAAAATAGGTGATTTTGAAAGTGAAAAAATTCCTGATACTTTAGCCAAATTTATAAATTCCTTTATGAATTCATGGTTTAATGGACTAAATAAATTCACAATGAAAAACAAAGACATGGTAACAGGTACGGACGCAAAGTATATTGATATGTGTTCATTTGCTCTGAATGTTTTCCCAATACAATATGAAACAAAACTGAAACTCATTCAAGATACCAAAAATGCCGCCACAAAAGGGGGCATTTTAGAACGTGGTATTGAATACTTTTATGAAAACATTGAACTCAAACTAAAAAAAGAGGTTGCTACCATATTGTCTGATAAAGAACCTTCATTTGATTTTTTCATATGGGTAGAAAATATGTCTTACAATACAAGCGTGGAAGCATACAAAAGAAGCTTATTATTACAAGGAAAAAAATAATATATATAAAAGCACTTATTCAATAATGAATAAGTGCTTTTATTTTTATAGTAATATAAAATTTATAAAATATCTATAACTTTACCAATGTACATTTTATGCATCGGTTCATCGGTATAATATATATCTTTTGCATCTTGCGGAACAGAGGATAAGTCCATATCTTGACAGTAAATCTTCTTACAAAGCAATGTTATTTCCGCTTGTTGAAATGTTACTGACCTATCAAGAAATTTAGGTTTAAGGGAGGTTTTTGAAATTTTATCACCATCTCTTCCTGATGTTCTGCCTAAAGTTGTTAAATCTTTCCTAAATTCTTCCCCATAAAAGCTAACCGTAAAATAATCATTGCTTTCCATAAATTTATATGTATAACGGTTAGGTCTAACATAAACTGTAGTCACTTTTGTACCCCATATAGTACCAAGACCTCCCCAGCTTATAGTCATAGTATTAAAATCATCTCTATCACCGGCAGTAAGTAAGGCCCATTTTTTATTATAAATCTCAAATGACTGATTAAAAAATTCTTTCATCGTTTTCTCCTTTTTATTTTATACTACCATTTAATCTGATAAAAATCAAACTTCTGTTTGCAAAACAAAATACTTTTATAACTTATATCTATATTATGAACCACCAAGGTAAGCTTTCTTTATTGCATCGCTTTCAGACAGTTCTTTTCCAGTTCCGGACAAAACGATATTTCCACTTTCGAACACATAGGCACGATCAGCGACTGCTAATGCCATCTCGGCATTTTGTTCAACTAGTAAAATTGTTGTCCCTGCTTTATGCAGTTCCTTTATGATATCAAAAATTTGACCTACAAGTATAGGTGCAAGTCCCATAGATGGTTCATCAAGAATCAATAATTTAGGATGACTCATAAGAGCACGCCCTATTGCCAACATTTGTTGTTCCCCACCAGATAATGTTCCAGCAATTTGATTTTCTCTTTCTCTAAGTCTTGGAAAACGAGCATAAATATTTTCAATATCTTTTTCTATATTTTCACATTTAGTATATGCTCCCATCTCTAAATTTTCTCTTACAGTCATCTGTAAAAATATTCTGCGCCCTTCTGGAACATGTGCAAGTCCTCTCCCTACAAGTTTATATGGTTCTATTTTACTTATATCTTCATTCAAAAATGTAATTGAACCAGTTTTAGAATGTAATAAACCTGAGATTGTTTTCAAAGTTGTAGACTTACCTGCTCCATTAGCGCCAATAAGAGCAACTACCTCTCCTTCTTTTACATAAAAAGAAACATCTCTTATAGCGTGTATTTTTCCATAATATACATTTATATTTTCAACTTTTAACATCTAATTACCCGCCTTTTTTCCAAGATAAGCTTCAATTACTTTAGGATTTGCTTTAATTTCATCTGGAGTACCTTTTGCTATAATTTTTCCGTAGTTCAATACACATATCCCTTCGCAAATGCCCATAACCAAATTCATATCATGTTCTATGAGCATAACTGCTATTTGAAATGTATCCCTAATGCGTCTTATATTTTCCATAAGTTCTACAGTTTCTGATGGATTCATGCCAGCTGCTGGTTCGTCTAAAAGTAAAATACCTGGATTTGTTGCCAAAGCACGAACAATTTCCAACCTTCTCTGTGCACCATAAGGCAAGGCTCCTGCTTGAGTATTTCTCAAATTATCCATACCAAAAAAGCTCAAAAGTTCTCTAGCTCTCTGTTCAGCAACTTTTTCAACATTTGAGTATCCAAATGAATGTGTAAAACTAGATAGGATATTTGTTCTCACATTATTGTGTAAACCTATTTTAACATTATCAATAACACTCATATTCGAAAATAACCTTATATTTTGAAATGTACGAGCTATACCTAATTTGTTAACTTGTGCGCTCGTTTTTCCCTTTGTATCATAACCATCAATAAGAATTGTTCCACGAGTCGGTTGATAAACACTAGTAAGCAAATTAAAAACTGTTGTTTTACCTGCGCCATTTGGACCTATAAGCCCACATATTTCAGTAGGTCCAACTGCTAAAGTTAAATCGTCAACTGCTGTAAGTCCACCAAAGTCTATACCAAGGTGATGTGTTTCTAAAATAGGTCTTTTATCAACATCGCCCTCCGGAATAATTGCTCTTGTGGGAAGGGATACCATTTTACGGCTTGCTTTATGTCTCAGTGCCATTATATGTTCTCCTTTCTTAGTTTAACTTCATTTTTGGTTTTTGACCATAATCTTTTTGGAGAAAATTTATATCTTAAAAACATAAATTTCTCACTTGTTCCTAAAAGCATCATAACAATTAATACAACTGCATAAATAAGCATGCGGTAATCATCTAGTGCATATCCTCGAAGCATCTCTGGCAAAATTGTTATAAAGGTTGCACTTATAACACTTCCTCTAATATTGCCTATTCCTCCTAGAACAACCATAACTAATATTTCAATCGACTTATTATAATCAAATGTTCCAGCTGTAACTATCGAATAATTATGTCCATAAATAACACCTGCAACACCAGCAAAAAAAGCTGAAATTGTAAATACCATAAGTTTATATTTATTAGTATTAATTCCAACAGCTGAAGCAGCTATCGAATTATCTCTCAGTGCCATAATCGCTCTGCCATGTTTAGAATCTACAAGATTCATAATTAAAATCAATGTAATTACAACACAAATAAAACCTAAATTAAATGACGAATCTTGTGGTGTTCCTTTAAGGCCTGACGCACCACCAGTAAACTCAAGATTTATCATTACACTTCTTAAAATTTCGCCAAATGCCAATGTTACAATTGCTAGATAATCACCTTTAAGTCTCAAAACTGGGACACCAACTATAATTCCAAAAACAGCTGCACATAAGCCACCAAACAATATTGCTAGTGGCAGTCTAACAATTATCGGTAATATTTCTTCAAAGTATATTGAAAAAAGGCATCCAGTATAAGCACCTACTGACATAAAACCTGCATGGCCTAAGCTCAATTCGCCTAAAAAACCAATAACTAAATTTAATGAAACCGTAAGGATTATATTTATACAAATTGGAACTAGAAGACTTTTCATATGTCTTGATGCACTACCAGTCATTATCATTGTTGTTACAACGCAAAAAGCTATGAAACATATGGCTAATGTGAAAATATTGTTTTTTGTAGTCTTTTTCATATCACCTAAAAATTTATTTTTCATATTTTACCTCGCTTAAACTTTTTCGTTTGTTTTTTTACCGAGTAAACCTGTCGGCTTAACTAATAAAACAACAATCAGCACACCAAAAACTATTGCATCAGAAAGTTCTGTAGAAACATATGCCTTAGCTAGATTTTCTATAATTCCTAGCAAAATTCCACCAAGCATAGCTCCTGGTATACTGCCAATTCCTCCAAAAACTGCTGCAACAAAGGCTTTTATGCCAGGCATTGAACCTGAATATGGTCCTATAAATCCATATGTAAGGCCATAGAATGAACCTGCTACACTTGCTAATGCAGATCCAATAGCAAATGTAATGGTTATAGTTTTATTAACACTTATTCCCATAAGTTCTGCTGCTTGTTTATCTTCAGAAACAGCTCTCATTGCCTTACCAATTTTAGTTTTCGAAATAAACAAACTTAAAGCAACCATAAGTGAAAAAGTAACTGTCATTGTGACAATGCTTTCCCCTTTTATTGTAAGTTCATTTATATGAACAGGAGTAATTTCTATAAATTTAGGAAAATTTTTCTGGTTTGTTCCAAATATAACTTGTGCCAAACTTTGTAAAAAATAGCTAACGCCTATAGCTGTAATAAGTACAGATAAAGGTGGTGATGAACGAAGTGGTTTATAAGCAATTCTCTCCACTAGCACTCCGACCACCACGCAGACCACTACACTTAACAAAACACCCACAATCATAGGCAATCCGAGATTATTGATAAATACAATAGTTGCAAAAGCACCCACCATTATAATGTCTCCGTGTGCGAAATTAAGCATTTTTGCGATTCCATATACCATTGTGTATCCCAAAGCAATCAATGCGTATATACTGCCAAGGCTCAATCCACTTATTAAATTGGAAAGAAAGTTCATAATACTACCTCGTTAAATTTATTTTACGATTTTCGTTTCAAAACTCGATTTTTAGACTGTATATTTTATTTATCAGCTATAAATCTTAGTTGTCATTTTTTATATTCAACATAAACTCCTTCTTGGATAACAACAGCTTTAGCTGCTTTTTCTGGTTCACCGTTTACTGACCACTTCATTGTTCCAGTTACACCATTGACTGTTATTTGAGTCATAGCTGAAATCATCTTTTCATTAAACTGTTTATCATCGGTTTCTACACCCGCTGTTTTAAATGCTTCTGCAATTGTGTAAATAGCATCATAAGCATCGGCTGCAAACTGATCTGGTGTCTGGCCATGTCTTTCCTTATATTTTGTTACAAATGAAACAACATTTTGTTCCTGACTTGTTGCCACAAATGGTGTAAGAAGCATAACCCCTTCTGTAAGTGATAAGTTTGATTCTCCAATTTTCTCTATAACGCCATCAAGGCCATCAACGCCAAAAAATGTTACATCTAAACTAGCTGAATTTGCTTGTGTAAGGACATATGCTGCCTCTTGTGCGTAAATTGGAAGGAATAACAAATCTGCTCCGCTGCTTTTTACTGCTTGAAGCTGTACGGAAAAATCTGTGTTTGACTGATTGGTAAATGCTTGTGTTTCAACTATTTCAAGACCTAATTTTTTAGCTTCAGATTTAAAATTTTCATAAACTCCTACTGAATAATCACTTGACTTATCATACAGAACTGCAATTTTTTTACCTACATCATTTTCTTTAATAAATCTTGCTGCATATGTACCTTGGTCAGGATCCATAAAACAAACACGAAAACCTCCTGGGTATTGTGTAGCCTCTTTCTGTGTTGCTGTAGGCGTAACCATGAGCAAATTGTCTTTATTAGCTTCTTCGCTTACCGCTACACATGCACTTGATGTTGTGCCACCCAAAGTAACATTCATACCATCATCCATAAGAGAAGCATATGCTTGCACTGCTTGTTGCGGGTCTGCTTGATCATCTTCATATACAAGCTTTAATTTATATCCATTCACACCACCTGCATTGTTAATTTCTTCAATAGCTATTGTTGAACCATTTTTAGTCGATGTGCCATAAGTTGCATAATCTCCTGTTAAAGGACCACTTCCACCAATAAATAATACTTTTTCATCATTTTCATTAGAAGATGAGTTTCCACAAGCTGTCACACTAAACGCCATTGTTGTTGCTAAAAGAACACTAAAAAATTTTTTCATAATAACCCCCCTAAATAGTTTATGAATTTTAAATCATTTTTTAAGAGTACACATACCGGCATTGTATACTCATATATTTAAAACGGAATAACCGTTTAATACAAAAAATGCGGTTATACTTTTCAAAAAAGTACAACCGCTCTCATATTTTTATAAAACAATTAGCTTCGTAACTTCTTTGGTAAATATCCTGTTGTCATAATAATAATCACGCAAATAATAGCGCTAATAATAGCGCTATTAATAATTATTGCAACAAGTACCAAAGATAAAATAAAAGTGCATGATGCACAAAGTACAACACGCACAAAATTATTCATTTCTGCACAAGAAAAACTACCACACTGATAAGCGCAGTTTTTATGAAAAGCTGTATACATATTTGAAAATTTCGCAGTTTTCATGGTGGTTCTCCTTAATGTTTTTAATTGATTGAATTATATAACTTAACTTTTTTAATGTCAATAAAAAAATATATTGTTGATAACTTATTGTAATTCGATACAAAATATAACGACTTACTATTTAGTATTTTTACATTTTACACATTTAAATTAACTTTACACTTAGTTATATATTCTAAGCATTTAACTATTAAAGTTAATTTTTATATTCTTTAATATTTTTAATCGCATTGATTTACACTAATACTTATCATGTCATAAATTATGATATAAACGCATATAACAAACCGTTGGCTTATTTTATTATCAAAAAAATTTAAACTATTTTCACTATTTTTTAGAATTTGCCATTTTTTTATACTACAACATCTTTAATTGTATTTTCCTAATTATTATGATTTGATTTAATTGTAATTTCTTATCATCTTAGTGTTAAATAACACAAATGTGTTATATATTAAACTGATATTCTTGAATTTTTTGTATTTTTATCAAAAAAATTTTCTCATAATAGTAATATAGCATACCAATTTTATAAAATATCAATCATTACTGATAGAAGGGTTCAAATTATACTATTGAAAATATTTTTATTCTTGTATTTAAAGAAAATGTTTGATTGATTCAATTATAGTTCTGTTAGTAATTTTACTACGATTAATTATAATATATTCACATGTTTACATAAATTAAACACACGCAAACATGCTAATTCAAATGAACAATAATTCACAATTGTTTAAATTAACTTCTAGTACAGAATACTTATAAATTTTTATTTTTATAAATTGTAAAATACAATTTATAATGTTATACTTATAATAAAGTTGAGAGGTATATACATGAAAAATCTAATTATTTAATATTAACTATTATACTATTTTCTTTTATCATTGGGTGCACAAAGCAACCTGTGGTAACTCCGCAAGAATCTAATAGTGAAGTTAAAAATGAAGATTTACAGGAACAATTTATCGGTACATTATACACAAGTACTATGGATAATATAAAATTAGATAACTATTCTAATATATATCAAATAGACCTTGATGAAGATGCTGCACAATTCGCTCTATATACTGATGGTTTGATTAAAGATTTCACTATTACTACAGTTTCTATGAATTTTGACACTTTTGAATATAAAGACGAAGAAGAAAAATTTAATGTTAAATCATTTGATAAAGATTCTGTAGTTGTTATAAAAACCTACTTTAATGATGTTTCATCACATCTAAAAGTTACATATACAAATAATTTTGGAACAACTGTACAATATTTGTATCAAAGTGGTAAAGATGGTTCTATTATTCTTAGCTAAAATTGATTAAACTTCAGGAAGACTTAAAT
>JAHHTS010000046.1 GCA_020024475.1 Oscillospiraceae bacterium | reverse complement strand
AGTCCTCCTTTGTATGTACACATAAATGATGTAGTTCCTATTATAGCACTGTATTATAAAAAAAGGTACGATATATTTTAAAAATCTGATTGTTTTCATCAGATTAAAGCTATTGTGTAAATGTTAGTTGTTACGAAAAAATAAAAATATTGCTAAATTTTGTTAATAAGTTGCTAAATGATTTAAAAAGTGATATTATGTCTTGGTATAAATTGTTTGTTTATACCAAAAAATAAGGATGGACAAAAAAGTGAAGAAGCAAGGATCGAAGAAGAGAGATGGGAAAAAAAGAAAAGGAAATTTACTATTCTCTAATATACAAGGGATAGCCTCAGTGATTGCTATCATAGCATTGATAAAATTGAATTTATTACCGGCGAAATATTTATTGCCGATTGTTCTAGTTATAGCATTGTTGTGGGTGTTGACATTTGCAAGTGCAAAAATCTGTAGAAAGCGAGGACTAGCTGGAAAACTTCTAAGTGTTGCGATGTCCATTATCCTACTATCAGGTTCGTTTTATGCTCTTAAGACAAGTGGCATGTTGAGTGCAATTAGCGATAGCGATAAAAAAGTGGATAAAATTGTGGTGGCTGTAAGGGCAGATGATGACGCAAATTCAATTAAGGATGCTAAAGATTATAAATTTGGTATTCAATTGTCTTTAAAAGGAAATGATGTTAAGGATACAGTGAAAAAGATAAACGCCGAAGTTAAGCAAAAAATTAACACTGTAGAATGTACAAGTTTAAATGAACAAGCGCAGAATCTTTTCGATGAAGAGGTAGATGCGATTATTTATAATAGTGCATATACTTCTATTTTGAAAGAAGCTTTTCCAGATTATGACAAACAAGTTAAAGTGATTTTTGAATATGAGATTGTGAATAAGTTAGATAAGATGATGTTGACAAAAGAGGAAATTGAAGTTTCCAAGCAACCATTTACTGTATATCTAAGTGGAATTGATGTGGCGGGAGAGATTGAAACAACAGGAAGAAGTGATGTAAATATCCTTGCTGTGGTAAATCCAGAGACGCATCAAGTGTTATTGGTGACGACACCACGGGATTACTATGTGGAAATTCCAGGAATATCGGGAGGAATGCCAGACAAACTAACCCATGCTGGTATGTATGGAGTGGACAAATCAATGGCTACGTTGTCAGAGTTATATGATACACCTGTAGATTTTTATGCTCGTGTAAACTTTACCTCTATGATACAAATTGTGGATGCTCTTGGAGGGGTAGATGTCAATTCAGAGTATGAATTTACTACAAGTGAAGATTCAGGAAAAGTGATCAATATTTCGGAAGGAATGAACCATCTCAATGGAGAGGATGCGCTTGCTTTTGCAAGAGAGCGACAAAACGTTCCGGGTGGGGATTACCAGAGAGGAAAGGATCAGCAGGCCGTATTGACTGCCATGATTAAGAAAGCAGTATCGCCAGCGATGTTAAAGGGAATTTCTGATATAATAGATAGCGTTAGTGGAAATGTTGATACAAATATGTCTATTAAGCAAGTGCAGGCACTCATTAAAAGTCAAATCTTAAAACCAGCATCTTGGAATATCAAATCTTTGGATGCAAAAGGGGAGGATGCGGTGGACTTTTGTTACTCTGCATCGGATATAGAATTATATGTATGCTATCCGGATCAAGAGTCTATTGAGGAAATCAAACAGGCAATTGATCAAGTTCAAAATGGAGAAATCTTGACAGATACTGAAGTTGCGGAATAATTAATGATGACTAAAAGATAAGGAGTATGGATTGAAATGAAAATTACGTTTTCACCACCAGATATTACAGATCAAGAAATTGATGAGGTGGTACAAGTATTAAAAAGTGGGTGGATAACAACAGGCCCAAAGACAAAAGAATTTGAGGCACAAATTGCCGCTTATTGTAATACGCAGAAAGCAGTATGTCTTAATTCTGCAACGGCATGTTTGGAATTGTCTTTACGAACTATGGGGATTGGTCCTGGTGATGAAGTAATTACAACAGCATACACATATACAGCAACGGCAAGCTGTATTTGTCATACAGGTGCTACACCTGTTATAGTAGACACATTGCCGGATTCCTTTGAAATGGATCCAGATAAAGTACGAGAAGCAATTACAGAACATACGAAAGCAATTATTTGTGTTGATTTGGCGGGAATTGTATACAGCTATTATGATGAAATTTACAAAATTGTTGAAGAAAAAAGAGAAAAATATAATCCTTCTAATGACAGACAAAGAAAGTTAGGAAGAATTTTAGTGATGTCGGATGCTGCGCATGCATTTGGAGCAGAACGTTATGGAAAAAAAGTGGGACAGATTTCAGATATTACAAGTTTTTCTTTCCATGCAGTTAAGAACCTTACAACAGCAGAAGGTGGAGCAGTTACTTGGTCGGAAAAATTTATAAAAGAAAGTCAAATTGATTCGGATGAACTTTATCGTGACTTTATGTTGATGTCTTTGCATGGACAATCAAAGGATGCGCTATCCAAATCACAACTAGGTGCATGGGAGTATGATATTGTTGCTCCTTTATACAAGTGTAATATGACGGATATCGTTGCAGCGATAGGAGTTGCACAGCTTCGCAGATATCCAGAACTATTAAGACGCAGAAGGGAAATTATTGAAAAATACGATTCTGTATTGAAAGATTATCCGGTCAAGGTTCTTGAACATTATGGCAATAATCATAGCTCAAGCGGACATCTATATTTCATGCGTGTATTAGGAAAGTCAAGGGAAGAGTGTAATGAGATTATAAATAAACTAGCAGAAAAAGAAATAGCTACGAATGTTCATTATAAACCACTTCCGATGCTTTCTGCTTATAAAAATATGGGATTTGATATTAAGGATTACCCAAATGCTTACGGACAGTTTGAAAATGAAATCACTCTCCCACTTCATACTTGTTTAACAGACGAAGAAGTGGAGTATGTCTTACAAGGAATATGCGATATTTTTAAGTAAAGAGCAAATGGAGAAATAGATATAGCTTATCATAGTAGATGAGTTATATCTGTTTCATCTATAATAAGAAATAGCTTTTAAATTGGTGAGAAAAGGATCTGGAACATGAGATTAAAGAATTGGGAAGAAATCCCTGATTTTATGAAAAATGAAAAGGTAAAAGTGTATCATGACATTTTGACTAAAAGAAAAACAAGCTTAATGTTAAAGAGGGTGTTTGATATTTTAGTTTCTTTTTTTATGCTTATAATTTTATTACCTGTTTTTGTGGTTTTAAGCCTTATGATTAAATTTGATTCAAAAGGACCTGTATTTTATCGTCAGGTGCGAGTTACTCAGTATGGACGAAAATTTAGAATTTTTAAGTTTCGAACAATGATAGTAGGTGCTGATAAAATAGGAGCACATGTTACATCAAATGGTGATAGTAGAATTACAAAAATCGGGAAAAAAATTAGAGATTATCGGTTAGATGAAGTTCCACAGTTGATAAATGTATTGCTAGGAGATATGACATTTGTGGGTACAAGACCAGAAGCGGTAATGTATGTAGAACATTATACGCCAGAAATGTATGCAA
Source organism: Oscillospiraceae bacterium (assembly GCA_020024475.1). GTDB lineage: Bacteria > Bacillota > Clostridia > Oscillospirales > Ruminococcaceae > RGIG3102. The sequence continues at coordinate 13,839 of JAHHTS010000046.1, read as the reverse complement.
CATTGCTTTTGCCGGCGGGAATCACATCTGAAGCCAGTATCATGTATAAGGATGAGGCTGAATTGTTAGAGAACGCAGAAAATGTAAATGAGGTTTATATAAATACAATTTTGCCAGAAAAAATGAAATATAATTTAAAAAGCATAAAGCAATTTAGTGTGAAATCAGAAGTGAAAACAATGTTTAGAACAATTTGGGCAGTCCTAAAATAAAAAACATATGAGGAGAATTTTATGAAAATTTCAATATGTGTTGTTGCGTATAATGAAGAAAAAAATTTACCAGTACTTTTGAACTGCATAAAAAATCAGACGTATTGCCATGATAAGATAGAAATTCTATTAGTGGATAGCATGTCAAATGATAATACGAGACGATTGATGAATGAATTTTTAGAAACAAAAAATGATTTCTATCAAGTTAAAGTGTTAGAAAATCCCGGAAGAAAATTGGCGTGTGGTTGGAATGTGGCGTTGGCAAACTATACAGGAGATGCTATTGTTAGAATAGATGCGCATGCTACAATACCAGATGATTTTGTAGAAAAAAATATTCAAATTTTAAGCAAGGGAGAATATGCGTGTGGTGGGATTAGACCCAACATTATTGATGATAGTACACCTTGGAAAGAAAACCTCTTACTAGCAGAACAATCCATGTTCGGTAGTAGTATTGCATCTTATCGTAGAAGTAAAAAGGAATCTTACGTTAAATCTATTTTTCATGGTGCATATAGAAGAGAAATTTTTAATAAGATTGGTTTTTATAATGAGCAACTTGGTAGAACGGAAGATAATGAAATTCATTATAGAATGCGTAAGGCTGGATTTAAAATTTTTTACTCTCCCGATATTATTTCATACCAACATACTAGAAACACTTTGAAAGGTATGTTAAAACAAAAATATGGGAATGGTTATTGGGTTTCTCTAACTTTGAAAGCGTGTCCTGGTTGTTTGTCCTTGTTTCATTTTGTTCCATTCTTTTTTGTCCTAGGAATTATAATTACAACGATTTTATCAGTGGTTGGATTCCCAGTTCTAAGTTATATTATGTGGGGAACATATTGGACAGTGGCAGTTCTTATGTCATTCTTAGCTGTAAAAGGACAGAAAAAAAATATGCAACAATTATTTCTACCTATATTATTCTTTTTATTACACATAAGTTATGGGATTGGAAGTTTTGTAGGAATAATAAAATTACCATTTTGGAAGTATAGGAAAAATTTTGATAATGAATAAGTTGACGAATGAAGAATTAAATGAATTGCAGAGAATTAATATAGAAATGGCGTCTTACTTTGTTGCATTTTGTAACAGACATAATTTAACTTGTTATTTATGTGGGGGTGGATGTATAGGTACTGTACGTCATAAAGGGATGATTCCATGGGATGATGACCTTGATTTTTTTATGCCACGAGATGATTACGAAAAAATGTGTCAATTGTGGAAGAAAGAAAACTGTGGACAAAGGTATGTTTTAGAAAAATCGGACCGAGGACATATAGATCGAAATTTATTTGCTACGATTAGAGATTCACAGACCACGCTGATCAAACCATATCAGTTGGATTTGGATATTACACATGGAGTTGCGTTGGATGTTATTCCGTTAGACGGATACCCTGACAATAAATTACATAGAAAAATGCAAGTGTTTTGGGCTTTAATATATTCAATTTACTGTGCTCAAATTGTACCAGAAAATCATGGAAAAAAAGTGGCATTAATAGGTAAAATTGCATTGAGTATTATTCCTACAAGAAAAATGAGGTATAATGTTTGGAAGTTTGCAGAAAAGCAGATGACAAAATATCCGATTTCAAAGTGTAGTGGAATCACAGAATTATGTTCTGGTCCTGGATATATGAGAAACTGGTATCCAAAAGAAGCATTTTCAAAGGCAGTATTTCTCCCTTTTGAAGATACAAAGATGCCTATTCCGATAGGGTATGATTCATATTTAAATATAGCCTTTGGAGATTACATGAAACTACCTCCTAAAGAAAAGCAATTTGGTCATCATGATGCTTATTTTATGGATTTAAAAAACTCGTATAAACAATATAAAAAAATTTATTACTGTATGGAGGAAAAATAATATGATATTTGGAGCAATATTAGCTGGGGGAAAAGGATCAAGAATGGGAATTGATAAACCGAAACAGTTTTTAATGTTGGGTGAGAAACCAATCCTCATTCATACGTTAGAAAAGTTTTTGTTATGTGAGAAAATAGATGAATTATATGTGGGAGTTCATCCAGATTGGATGGATTACGCACAAGACTTATTAGATAAGTATATGAATGAAAACAATACAATTGTACTGGTTTCAGGTGGAAAAGATAGAAATAGTACTATCTTTAATATTGTTGAGGAAATTGAAAAAAAACATGGTGAATCTGAGGAGCATATTATAGTTACACATGATTCCGTACGCCCATTTGTTACTCATAGGATTATAAACGACAACATAGAGAAAGCAATCCAATATGGAGCATGTGATACTGTATTAGAAGCAGCGGACACGATTGTTGTTTCTCAAAATGGAGAAGAAATTTCAGAAATTCCAGAACGTAATAAAATGTTTCAGGGACAGACGCCACAGTCATTTAAAATGAGCTTACTTAAAAAATTGTATTGTGACTTAAGTGAGGAGGAAAAGAATATTTTGACTGATGCGTGCAAAATATGTGTTGTAAGAAATGTTCCTGTAAAATTAGTAAAAGGTGAAGTTTCAAATTTTAAAATCACAACAATGAGTGACTTTAAAATTGCAAAAGCAATGGTTATGGAGGAGTAGGATGTTAAACTATGTATACCAGTTATCAAGTCCCAAAATTATATCAGTGAAGTATAAGGACATAGATATTAGAGATAAGGTGATTGTACGACCAAACTATCTTGCGTTATGTCATGCAGATCAACGATATTATCAAGGAAAACGTGATGCAAAGATACTGAGGAAAAAGTTGCCTATGGCACTAATTCATGAATGTTGTGGTGTAGTTGTATATGATGCAACAAAAACCTTTAAAAAAGGGCAGAAAGTTGTAATGGTACCAAATGTTCCTGGAAAAGAATGTGAAGGAATTTATGAAAATTATGCTGAAGGCTCCCAATTTTTAAGTAGTGGGACAGATGGTTTTATGCGCGAGTTGATTGACTTGCCTTCAGATAGAGTGATTGCATACGATGATATTGATGATAGAATTGCGGCTATTACAGAATTTATTAGTGTGGGTATGCATGCATTTTCTCGCTTTGAAAAGATAGCTCATGATTACAGAGAAAAAATTGGAATATGGGGAGATGGTAGTCTTGCATACATTGTTGCCTGCATTCTAAAGTACAGTTGTCCGAATTCTAAGATAATAGTGGTTGGCAAAAATGTAAACAAGCTTAATCAGTTTTCGTTTGTAGATGAAACACATTTGGTTGATTCTCTAGATGAAAACTTTTCAATTGATCATGCATTTGAATGTGCTGGTGGTGAAGGAAGTTTTTTTGCTATTGACGATATCATAAAATATATAAAACCACAAGGTACTGTAATGCTTATGGGAGTATCTGAAAATAAAGTAGCAATAAATACCAGAGATATTCTTGAAAAAGGATTAACTTTTGTAGGTAGTAGTAGATCAGGAAGAGAAGACTTTCAAAGAGCTGTAAAATTCATGGAAAATAAAAGTGTGCAAAGACGTTTAAAAACAATTGTTTTTGAAGATGAGCCAGTAAAAGACTTAGTCGATATTCACAGAGTTTTCGCAAATGATTTGAACACAGAGTTTAAAACAGTATTTAAATGGGATATTTAGGTTAAGGAGGAAGCATGTGAGAACTCAAAAATCCATTTTAAATATGATAGTAGGAGTAATAGGCCAAGGTTTAGGGATTGTGTTAAGCTTTGTGATTAGAGTAGTCTTTGCACGATATTTGGGAGCAACGTATTTAGGACTAAATGGGCTTTTTACAAATATTTTATCTGTGATGTCATTGGTTGAATTGGGAATTGGTTCTGCAATCATATTTAGTCTATACAAGCCTTTAGCGGAAGAAAACCATGGGCAAATAGTTGCTTTAATGAAATTGTATAAAAAATTTTATACCTTTGTAGGATTATTTATTTTTGCAGTGGGTTTATTAATGTCTCCATTTTTATCTGTTTTCATTAGAGATATGCCAGATATTAAGCATATTAATTTTATATTTATACTTTATGTTGCTAATGCTTCACTTTCGTATTTCAATGCATATAAACAGAATTTAATTATTGCAGATCAAAAAAAATATATAACAGTAGTCTATCACTATGCATTGTATTTTGTGTTGGGATTGGCTCAAACAATCGTCTTATATCGTACACATAATATTTACTATTATTTGATTCTACAGATCATATCTACTGTTTTAGAGAACTTTTTGTTAACAATAAAAGCAAATAGATTGTATCCTTTTCTAAAACAAAAAAGTGATGATATTTTAGACGAAAATACGCGTAAAAATATCTATAAAAATACAAAAGCATTATTTTTTCACAAAATCGGCGGAATCGTTGTTACTGCAACGGATAATTTGGTCATATCGAAATTTTTAAGTTTAATGTTAGTGGGATGTTATGCAAATTATTCATTAATTACAAATTCTTTAAAAAGTTTGATTAATCAAATGTTTGTTGCAGTTACGTCTAGTGTTGGGAATTTAAATGTTGATTCGACACCAGAAAAAAAAGAAGAAATTTTTGATGTATTATTTTATTTTAATTATGTGATTTATGGTATTAGCAGCATATGTTTGTTTGTTTTATTTAATGATTTTATTGAAATTGCATTTGGAAAAGATCTCTTGCTAGAGATTAATGTAGTATTTTTAATTGTTCTAAATTTTTATTTGTCGGGAATGAGACAAACATTATTGACATTCAAAGATGCTATGGGGATGTATTGGCAGGATAGATATCGACCAATTTTTGAGGCAATAATCAATCTTGGGTCATCTATTGTTTTATTGAAATATTTTGGAATTAGTGGTGTGTTTTTGGGGACGGCTGTCAGCACTATATTGACTTGTTTTTGGCTTGAACCATATATTGTATATAAATATGGTTTTGAGAAGAAAGTGAACAATTTCTTTAAAAAATATTTTATATATTCAGCAATGGAAGTGTTGATTGGAATTGTTACTTTTAAGTGTGCTACTAAAATCGTTGTTACGGGTTGGTGGACAATGATTTTAAAAGCTATGATTACACTTTTTGTAAGTGCTGTATTAACAATTGGGATTTTTAGCCGATCGAAAGAATCAAAGTATTTGATTCAAAAAGCAAAGGAAATTGTTATTGGACATGATGGGAAGGAGTTAAAATGAAAAAATATAAAATTTTGTTGATGGCTATTGTTATTGCAGTTTTGTCAAGTGCGTGTACAACAAAGACAAAGGGAAAAGCAGAAATTCCTGAAATCAAATATACAGAAATAGGACATGCAGTAAAGAACGAGGTGCTTGATGATGGTACAGTAAGAACAACATATGCTTTGATTGGATTAAAGAATGATAAAATTAATTATTTATGTTTAGACCAAATGGAACAAAATCCAAAGAAAGATCGCCATTTATTCACGAATAAGGAATTAGAAAGCGCGTATGGACTGTCATATAAATCAGAATTTGGAGAATGGTCAACACAGGTAAATGCACTTCAAAATTATATTGTCGGAAAACAAATGTCATTAGAAGATGTTAAAAATATAAAAACTTATAAAAAAGACAATGAAAATACTATGGTGCCAGACGTAGATAGTGATTTGGGTGCAGCAGTAGGTATCGATATTAAAATCTTTTTGCAACTTATTGAAGAGGCATTTAATAATGTTACACCGATTGAAGCAACAAGGATAGCAGTAGGAGAGAATGTAAGGATAAGTGTAGAAGAGAATCAAGTAGATACATCTATTGTTTTTGTCGCGACAGATTATAGGTATAAGATTTGTTATTCATATATGGACAGATATAGTACAAAATGTTTGTCAGGTACAGATACTAGATCAATGAAAGAAAAATCGCATGATGATGTAGAGGCAAAAGAATGGGTTAATAATCTTAAAGGATACGAAGAATACATTAATGGGCTTAATATGTTAGAGGCATATGAGGTTGAAACATATGATAAAGGGGACGGAATTAATACGAATGTTCCAAAGATTAATACAGATTTGGGAAAGATTTGTGACATTGACTTAAGTGAATATATTATAGCTCTAAAAGAAGCAGCAGGAAGATTATAAAGAGGAAATAAAATGAGTGAACGAATGTCAGAAAATATTTCTACAAAGAAAAAAATATCATATGGCCTATACCTCTGCAGCAGTATAGTAGGGCTATTACTTCTTAACTATGGAAGGGTAAATCAAATATACAATTTAATGTTATTTGCGCTTCTTTTTGTTTTAGTCTGCAATCTTATATTTACGATATTTGAGTTTAGAAATAGAATTGCTGTTTTTTTGTTTCATATGACACTTTTCTTATTTTTAATATCAAGAATCTTTATCCCCTATCTTGAGGGGAAAGCATGGTGGACGCGTTATTCCGTTGAGGCAAATGTATTTGCGGTTTCGGCAATCATAATCTCCATGATTTCAATTGTATTTGGTTGTATTATATATGAAGTGTTTACTGTGGTATTTCCTACAGTAAGGGTTAGGAAAAAGAAAATAAAATTTATTGACAACAAAAAACTTTTTCAGGCAGCAAGGATAGCGTTGTTTATTTGTATGATTTGTTTTTTTATAAAGGAAATAGACAAATTATTGATTATGTCAGGACATTTTTACGAAGATTATTATTCTATCTACAAATCAAGGCTACCATTTTTTTTGAAATTTAGTGCAAATTGCATGCCATATGTTTTATGTATTTATTTAGCATTTAAACCACCTAAAATAGAAACATTCTTCGTGCTGTGTACTTACATTATTTCAGCATTACCAATGTTAAAAATAGGAGCAAGAAATCCGTTTGTTCTGAATTGTTTGTTTGCATTTGTATATTATGTTTTGCGTGATAGATTGGGGGAGAATAAGGAAGTCTGGATTGGTAAATTTGAAAAAACAATAATTGTTATTGCTATACCAGTATTTATTTTGTTCCTGGGTGCTTATAATTATTTACGTGCAGATGAAGGAATAAAAATGGGAGCAAGTGAGCTGGCAGTTGATTTTATGTATAAACAAGGTACAACTTATGATACGCTGCTTCAAGGATACATCAATCAAGATAAATTACCTTATAGAGAAAATCAAACATACACATTTGGAGCACTTAGTAATTATTTTTATCATAACACATTAGGACGGAAACTCTTTAATACTCCTGATTTGGGAAATGGAAATTGTTTAAAGGCTGTTTACAATGGACATAGTTTTTCGCATGCTATTTCATATACAATTCTTGGGTCACGTTATATAGCAGGAGAAGGAAGAGGATCCTCATATATCATTGAAAATTATATTGATTGGGGCTATCCGGGGATAATTGCATTTAGTATATTTTTAGGAATGATTTGTATGTTCATATCATATGGATTTGGGAAAAACTGGTTGATATCTACGATCATTTTGAACATTGTAACTAGCATATTTTTCGTACCTAGAGCAGAATCATGTTCATTTTTGTTGTTTTTGATTTCGTACCAATTTTGGATTACAATTATAGGAATAATAATCTTTTCGTTTTTTTTAAGTATGTTTATAAAAAACAAAAATAATTTCGATAATATAGGAATTGAAGGATAGGAGACAATATCTATGGAGACTTATGGAGACTTAAAATTGCTTCAAAACAAAAGTATAGAAATATTATTGGTTTTTAAAAAATTTTGTGAAGAAAATAATCTTCTCTTTTATTTTTGTGGTGGATGCTGTATAGGAACTTTGAGACATCAAGGATTTATTCCATGGGATGATGATATAGATGTATTCATGCCTCGCAAGGATTACGAAAAATTAACAGATTTGTGGAACAAAAGTAAATACAATAAAAAATATAAATTTTGTAGAAGTAGTGAAGAGAAGTTTTACAGATCTTTATTAAGCGCGATTTCTGACGAAGATACAACTTTTATAAAAGAAAGACAGGCAGATTTAGACATTAATCATGGTATACGTTTGGAAATCTTACCGTTAGATGGATGTCCTTCTTCAAAAATAAAGCGAAAAGTACAGATATTTTGGGCGCTAATATATCAAATATATTGCAATCAGGAAGCTCCAACAAGTAAAGGAAAATTGCTAGAAACAATAGGAAAAATTATGTTATTTTTGGCACCTGGATGGAAGATTCGATGTAAAATTTGGAGGTTTGCTGAAAAACAAATGACAAAGTATCCTGTTGAAGAGTGTGAATATGTTACAGAGTTGTGTGCAAGATATCAATATATGGTGAATGAATATCCAAAAAGTTGTTTTGAAACAGCAGTATACAAGGAATTTGAAGGATATGAGATGCCAATACCAAAGGGATATGATACATACTTAAAAATGGCTTTCGGAAATTATATGCAAATGCCACCGGTAGAAAAACAAATTCCAAAACATGAAGCTGTATGTATTGATCTTGAAAATTCTTATAAACAATATAAAGGAAAATATTATTGTAGAAAGGATAAAAAGTAATGGCTGAAATTTCAATTGTTGTTCCGGTTTATAATGTAGAAAAGTATCTAGAAAAATGCTTGGATTCTCTTTTGAATCAGACATTTACAGATGTTGAAATTCTTCTAGTTGACGATGGCTCAACAGATCATAGTTTGAAAATATGCAAAAATTATGCAGAAAAAGATGGTAGAATACGAGTAATTCATCAGCTAAATCAAGGTTTGAGTGCAGCAAGAAACACAGGAATTGAGAATGCAACAGGAAAATATATAGGATTCATAGACAGTGATGATTATATAGATGAAGACATGTATGAATATCTTTATAATCAAATAACGAATCAGAAAGCAGACATAGCGGTATGTGGAATATATAATGAGTATGCGGATATCGTGAGAAGAGCATACCCTAAAGATGAATGTGTTGTTGCGACGCAAAAAGAGGCTATGGCAATGGTATTGGAGGCAAATAAAATTTCTGTTAATGCAGTAAATAAATTGTATAAAATAGAGATTTTTAAAAATTTGCGATATCCAGTAGGAAAGTTAAGTGAAGATGCACATTTAATTTTAGAAATTTTATTGCAAGCAGAAAAGATTGTGATTTCAACATCCCCGAAATATCATTATGTACATAGAGAAAACAGCATAACAACAGCTCCATACCGAAAAAAAGATTTAAGTGTCATAGAGGCATATATTAAAAACAAAAAAATTATTGAAAAGTTTTATCCGGATTTATTGGAAGTTGCAGAATTTCGTTGTTTTTTTGCCTATTTTTATGTGCTTGACAAAATGGCACTCACTAAAAATTTTAAAGATAAAGCGACGAGAAAAAAACTTATAAAAGAAATTCGAGCGAATAAAAGTAAGTTGAAAAATAATTCATTTGTAGGGAGAAATAGGAAAATTGCGGCCATAGGCTTGATGATACATCCTATATTCTATAATATGTTTGTGAGAATAGAGTTTAGAAGGAAGAAAAAAAAGGTTATAAGTTAGGAGACGAATAGTGAAACGAATATGTTTGGTGGATTATGATATGACAGTTACAGGTGGAGTCGAACAGGTAACAGCAAATTTGTCAAAAATGTTAGCGGAGTATTATGAGGTGTTCCTTGTTTCATTATCGAAAAAAAACAGTGATATAGCATATAAACTCGATTCCAAGGTGCATTATGAAAAAAAACTAGGAACCCCAAAAACAAGAATTAGAAATGTAATAATGGATAATTTTTTTTCGATTCGAAGATTTATAAATCAAGAGCATATAGATTGTGTTTTGGCAATGGGAACTTATTCAGGAGTTGTGCTATCAATTATATGCAAAGGAATGAAAGTAAAGAAAATATTTTGTGATCATGGGGCATTAATTAATCAACTAGATGATAATACAGTAACAAACTATCGAAAAATTGCGTATCGAAACACGAACCTTACTGTTACATTAACGGAAAGAAGTATGTCAGACTATTTTAGTTATATGAAGGCGGACAAAAACAAAGTTACATACATCTATAATTCCATTGACGAAAATGTGTTTAAGTTTGTAAAACCTTATGATAAAACTTCGAAAACTATTCTGTCAGCGGGGAGAATGACAAAAGAAAAAGGATTTGATCTTCTTATCGATGTTGCGAAAAAAGTTTTTTCGGAGGAAACAGACTGGGTATGGAAAGTATATGGAGATGGAAAAGAGTACCCGATGATTGCAGATAAAATAAAACAATTTCATCTTGAAGATAAGGTTATTTTATGTGGAGAAACAAAAGAAATGTATTCGAAATATTCACAATGTGGTTTATATGTTTTAACTTCATATAGAGAGGGGCTTCCCCTGGTTTTGTTGGAGGCAAAAGCAAATAAGATTCCAATTGTAAGTTTTGATATCGAAACAGGTCCATCAGAAATTATTTGTGATGGAACAGATGGTTATCTAGTTGATAAATATGATTGTGAAGCTATGGCAGACAAGATAAAAAAATTAATGTTGGATTCAGAGTTAAGAGAAAAATTTTCTAATGAAAGTAGCAGAAATATAGAGCAATTTAAATCTGAAAACATTAAACAAAAATGGTATGATACAATAGAAAAAGTATTGCAAATTTAAATGAGAGATACAAAATGGAAAGCAAGATATAGTTGATTTAAACTTATGATAAAGAAGAAAGGAATGTTTAATTAAAACATCGTGTAATAAAATGATATTTACAACACAACTTTTTTTGTTTGTTTTTTTTCCCAGTTGCATTACCTTATATATGATTGTGAATGCACTATGCCGAATAAAAACATTGGAAACATATATAGAAAGGTATAGAATTAAAGATTTAGTCATTATTTTTTTCAGTCTTGGATTTTATATGTGGTCAGGAGTGTCGAGCGGACTAAAATTGGTTCTCTATATATTGGGAATATATATTTTTTCGAAATATATTTCTGCATGCAAGTTTAAAAGATTATATATTAATATTGAGCAAGATAATAATGAGAATATGCATAAAAAGTTTTATATTGCAATCATACCGCTTATAATTTCAATAGCTATTGTTTTGTTTTATCTCGTCTATTATAAATATTCGGGGATTATTGCATATCTTTGGAATTATGCATTTTCTGATAATGTCAAAGTACACACACTGTATGCACCGCTAGGGTTGTCTTTTATAACATTTTCCGCAATTTCATATTTGGTGGATATTTATAAGGAAAAGTCCGTGGCTGGAAGTTTTATTGACTGTGCATTGTATATTTTATTTTTTCCTAAAATTGTATCTGGTCCGATTGTCTTATGGAGAGATTTTCAAAAACAAATAAGTGGGCGCGAAAATAGCCTAGAATTGACAATCGATGGTATTAATAGAATTGTTATAGGATTTTCTAAAAAACTACTTTTAGCAGATGTTTTTGGACAAATGCTTTCAAAAATTGGCAATAGTGGAATTGATCAAGTAACAGCAATTATATCGCTAATAATATATATGCTTCAGATTTATTATGATTTTTCTAGTTATTCTGACATTGCTATAGGATTATCCAAGTTGTTTGGATTTGAATTTAAAGAAAATTTCAATTTTCCATATAGGTCAAAATCTATCACAGAATTTTGGAGAAGATGGCATATTTCATTGGGAACGTGGTTTAGGGAATATGTGTATATTCCGTTAGGGGGAAATAGAAAAGGAAAAATAACAACATTACGAAATTTGTTTATAGTTTTTATGTTAACAGGTATATGGCATGGTGCTGGAAAGAATTATATATTATGGGGCATGATTAATGGTGGGTTAATGGTGTTGGAACGATTGATTTGTGAAAAGAAGAGATACAAAAAGGTACCGGATTTTGTGAAATACGTATGTACAATGATGATTGTGATGTTTTTGTGGCAATTTTTTAGATTCGAAAATTTATCGGAAACAGTTTCAATGTTAGGTGTCGTTTTTGGAATAATTAAATTTGATCGTATTTCTTATACTTGGCATTATTTTTTGAGTATAAGAACGATATCGTTTGTTATTATTGGTGTTTTGGGGGCAACGGTTTTAGGCTGTTCGAAAATACAATTAAAATATCAAAATTTCAAAGAAAGAAAAGTAGGATATTTAATACAGGAAATAGTATTGATGGGGTTGTTTATACTGTCAATATGTTTCATGGTAAATTCTACATATAGTCCATTTATTTATTTTCAATATTAGGAGAACAGATGAGAAAAATAAAAGTAATTTTTGTGCTGATATTTGCGATGATAGTACTTGCACCTATTATAAACTTTAATTTTAAAGATAATGCAATTTCAAAAATTGATAACAAGACATTAGTTAACAATCCATTTTCAAAAGAGGAAATATCCAAGGGGAATTTGAATAAACAAAATATTGAAGCGTATATAAATGATCGAATAGGATTTCGAGAAGATATGATTTTATGGTATACACTTTTAAATGACCGATTTTTTGGAGAAATGGTTCATCCCATATATACATATGGAAAAAAAGGATATGTGTTTGGAGAAGGGATTACAGTTAACGAAGAATATGGAGCGTATCATGACGATTTTATAAGTATGGTAAAAAAAATACAGGATTATTGCGAAGAAAGAGGTGTTCCATTTCTATTTGTATTTAATCCTGCCAAGCCAGCTGTCTTAACTGAATACTTACTAGATGGGGTGAATTATAATCGAGAGTGGGTAGACAAATTTGTAAAAAAATTAGAAGATCAAAAGATACACTTTATTGATAATACGGATCTTTTAAGAAAAAAACAAGAGTCAGGTGAATCTGTATTTAACAAGAAATATGATGCGAATCATTGGAATTCACTGGGAGCATATTATGGAACAAATGCAATATTGGAAAATTTGAAGAAGCAGATTCCTACAGTTCATGTGAATAAAAAAGAGGAACTTGAATTTAATGAAGTTTTACAGACGACACTTCAGGTCTCAGAATTTCCAATTAATGAAAAAACTCCTAATATATCTATAAAAAATTTAAATACTCTAGAAGACAACACGCAAAAGTATTTAACGGAATTAAAATTAAATCCATCATATAAAAATTTTGGGTATCACATAAATCCAAAAAGATTAAGCGAAAATGCTCCCAGAGCATTATTTTTTCAAGGAAGTTACATGAACGCTTATGGGATTGATTACATGAAAAATGGATTTGGAGAATATATCCATGTTCATAATTATCAAAATATAATAGATTTTCCATATTATTACAATATATTTAAACCAGATTGTGTTGTTTTTGAAGTTGCAGAATATGTGTTGAATGATGCATATTTTGAACAGAATTCTATGAAAGAGATTCGATACAATCCGTCCATCGAATCTATAAAACGAATTAGTAAAGATAGTGAAATTAAAGATTTAGATACAATGATGATCAAAGAAGAAAAGGGGGAAGTGCTTACAAAGATTACAATGCAGTCTGAAGAAAAAGTAGAGTATGCGTGGGTGGTTTTAGATTCTGAATATGACTTAAAAGAGGTAGAAGGTGGATATGAAACGTATGTGCCCACAGAGGCGTATGAAAATTTTAAAGACAATATTGAGATTATCACTTATAATGGTTCAAACTTAACAGAATATAAGAAAAATAAATAATGATAAATTAATTCTCAAATCCCCGTAAGTTTTTCTTTCTTTAATTGTTTTATAGATG
>JAHHTS010000045.1 GCA_020024475.1 Oscillospiraceae bacterium | reverse complement strand
CTTTACACCATAAACAGTAAAAATTTTTTACTTACAGTTAATCACTTTATACAGCATAATTTTTCTCATATTTTTCCTTACTTATAAATACAATATTTAAAAATATTAATGCAACAAACATCAAAATAGCAAGACACGCCCAAGCAGGCTTATATGTACCCAATGTATCATATACTGCAGCTATTGCTGGACTTCCAATTGCGCCTCCCAAAGAACTAAATACAGTAATATTCCCAAAAATTGTAGCATAATCTTTTTTTCCAAATATATCCTGAACTATCACAGAAAATGCAATAGTTGCAAATGAGCCACCAAATCCAAAAATAGCAGTTGAAACATAAAGTATGGCTGTATTATCGGCAAAGAGATAAAGTACTAAACACAATACATATATGCTAAGAGATATTGTACCAGCTTTTCTGCTACCCATAGAGTCAAATAATTGTCCCATAATTATTTTTCCTATTGCTAATCCTGCTGTCAATACAGATGCTATGCCCGCTGCAAATGTATAATCATAACCAATATCAGTTGCGTAGGCAACGGTATGATGCATAATACAATTGCAAGAAATACTTACTATCATACATACAGGTACAAAAAGCCAAAACATAGGTGTTTTTCTTGCTTCGAAAGCATACATCCCACTTTCTTCCTCTTTTTCAAAACTTCCATTAATTTTTTCACCATAAGGCTCTACGCCCTTATCTGATGGAAAATCTTTTATAAGCAATAGTATAGCAGGTATAAGAACAACAGCTATTATAACTGCAACAACAAAATAAGTTTTTCTCCAACCAATTGTTGTAACTAATTTTCCTATAAATGGATTCATTATAACTCCGCCTATTCCGCTACCAGTAGAAGCAAGAGCAAGAGCTAAACCTCTCTTTTCGTTAAACCATCTGCTTAATAGTGTTGATATAGCAGTCATTGTTGAACTCATTGCAGCGAAACCTGCTATGAATGCAAATATATAATATACATATATATTAGGAGAGATGCCAAACCCTGCATTACAAAGTGCGAAAATAATTGCACCAGCTAGCATTGTTTTCTTTACTGTAAATTTCCTATACATTTTTCCTACAAATATGGATACTATCATACCTGCCACTGAGAAAAATGTAGCTGCCAGGCTGAACTGACTTCGCGTTATCCCCATATCCTCACTTACAGGTTTAACCATCATACCAGAGCAACTTGAAAACACGCATGTAACAAACCACATAAGTAAAAATCCAACAAAAACAATTACCCATCCATAATGTAAACCATATTTTTCTTTATTTTTCATTTCAAACTCCAATAAATATATTTTTGCTTTGATAAATAATTCTAGCACATTAATTATACAAAGTACATATATATTTAACCAATATAAGTATAATTTTACACCTCATATTTGTCTATTTTGTCATGTGTGAAAGTTTGATTTTAATTATTGGCAGTTGTATAATTAACTTAATTTAAGAAAGGATGTGTTCCCCATGAAATATCAAGTTTCTGAAAATGTAAAAACCAAATTGGCTGCGACGACAGCAGAGCCAAAAGTTGTTAAAGCTTTGCAAATAATGGAAGATGAACAAGATTTAATTATCGAAAAGCAAATAGAACTTACGCTGATTCCAGCACCTACGCATCACGAAGAAAAGAAAGCTCAGAGATTATTGGAAATGTTCAAAGAAGAAGGCCTTGAAGATTGCCACATCGACGATTACGGAAATGTAGTAGGTATAAGAAAAGGTACTGGTGGTGGAAAAACTGTTTTAGTAGAAGGGCATATAGATACCGTTTTTCCATTGAGCACTAAATTGGAAGTAGTAAGAGAAGATGGATTTATCAAATGTCCCGGTATAGTAGATGATACAAGAGGTTGTGCCTCTGTTATTTCTACAATAAGAGCATTAAACGCTGCAAAAATAAAAACAAAAGGTGATATTCATTTTGTTGGTACTGTGCAAGAAGAAGGTACAGGTGCACTTAAAGGAATGCAATACTATGTTCAGCATCATCCTGAACTTGATGCTAGTATATCAGTAGATGGTGATGGTTTCTCGGAAATTGTTTTTGAAGCTACTGGAATTCAAACTTATGAAGTTGTTTTTCATGGAATTGGCGGACACGCATCTGGTGATTTTGCCAAAGTAGCTAACCCTATACATGCAGCAGCTAGAGCAATCACTAAAATTTCTGATTTTGAAGTTCCTTCTTTTCCAAGGACTACGTATGCTGTCACCAATCTCCTCGCAGGTTCATACGAAGCAGTTCATGCCATTGTTCCAGAAGCACTCATACGCTTCAATTTTCGTTCAGATGATCAAGATGAACTTGAAAAACTTCGTGAAAGAATATTTAAGGCCATTGACGAAGCTTGCAAAGAAGAAACAGAACGTTGGGGGAGGGACACAATTACTTATACGGTAAAGCACATATGTGATGTAAATGCAGGCCATCAAGATTCTCATGCATCTATCGTAGAGGGGGCTATGGCTATTGCAGAATATCTTGGTTGTGAAAAACCAAGACTTGATCAAGGTGGCTCTACAAACTGCAGCCGTGCTATTGAAGCCGGTCTCCCTGCTGTATGTCTCGGTGGTGGTTCTGGTTATTCCTCTTTTTGTCATACGCTTTTTGAACAGTTTCGTCCTGAAGGTGCATACAAAGGTTGCCAGGCTGTCTTGCTTTTAACTCTTCTTTGCGCAGGTAGTGATAATGTAGATAGCATTATTGAATAGTATAAGATACATCTCAAAATGTTTAAACAACAATTATTATTTATTATTTTTTTACATAGAAATTATAAAAGACACTTCAATTAGAAGTGTCTTTTATAATTTTTACTGTTAAATATTCAAAATGTATTTGTAAATTATGATAAATATATTTTAATATTATACATATTATTTAAATATTAATTAAAGCTTTCTATGTACCGTTTTATATTTGAAAGATTAACTATTTTTTTTGGTATTTCTTCATCAAAAACAATAAGTGTAGGTGCCCGTTTAATATCATATTTTTTAGCTAACTCAGGATTTTTATCAGCTAGTACAGTTTCAAATTGAACTCCAGCTTTTTGCAAAAATTGTTCCGCCATTTTACAATTAGGGCATGTATTAGTAGCAAACAATAATCTTTTATTTTCTAATATATGAATATCTTTTTTATCTTCTTTATTCGATGCGGTATCTGTTTTCAAAGAAATTTTATTCATAAATTTTTCAGGATTATAAACTATTCTATCTTTATATTCTTGAGTTTTACCATCATTCCAGTTTTGTATTGGACGATAATAGCCTGTTATACGGCTATAAACTTCGGTTTTTTCTCCACATTCAGGGCAAACATATACTTCACCAGAAATATAACCGTGATTCTTACATACTGAATATGTAGGTGAAAGTGTATAGTATGGCAGTTTATAGTTTTGAGCAATAGTTCTTACTAATTCTGCTGCACTCTTCCAGTCTGGAAGCTTCTCACCAAGAAACGCATGGAAAACAGTACCGGAAGTATAAAGAGTCTGTAATTCATCTTGAATATCAAGTGCTTCAAATATATCATCTGTATATCCAACAGGGAGGTGTGATGAATTGGTATAGTAAGGTGTTCCCCCTTGTGTTGCATCTGATGCAGTTATAATGTTTGGATAACGCTCAACATCATGTTTTGCAAGTCTATAACTCGTTGACTCGGCTGGTGTAGCTTCTAAGTTGTAAAGATCACCATATTTTTCTTGATAGTCAGATAATTTTTCTCTCATATGATTGAGTACATCTTTTGTAAACTTTTGGGTTTCCTTATGTGTCATATCAGCTTTAATCCAACTAGCATTTAAACCAGCTTCATTCATACCAACAAGTCCAATTGTTGAAAAATGATTTTCAAATGTTCCCAGATATCTCCTTGTATAAGGATACATACCTTCATTGAGAAGTTTTGTAATTACATCTCGTTTAATTTTTAATGAACGAGCAGCAATATCCATCATTTTATCAAGTCGTTTATAAAAATCTTTTTCATCTTTAGCTAAATAAGCAATTCTTGGCATATTTATTGTAACAACGCCGACGGAACCAGTGCTTTCACCACTACCGAAAAATCCGCCTGATTTTTTGCGTAACTCTCTTAAATCAAGACGAAGACGACAACACATGCTTCTTACATCGCTAGGTTCCATATCGCTATTTATATAGTTTGAAAAATAAGGTGTGCCATACTTTGATGTCATTTCAAAAAGAAGCTTATTATTTTCTGTTTCTGACCAATCAAAATCTTTAGTAATTGAATATGTAGGAATTGGGTACTGAAATCCTCTGCCATTAGCATCTCCTTCAATCATGGTTTCTATAAACGCTTTATTAACCATATCCATTTCTTTTTTACAGTCCTTATATTTGAAAGGCATTTCCTTTCCACCAACTATTGCATTAAGTTCTGCTAGATCATTAGGAACAGTCCAATCAAGCGTTATATTAGAGAATGGTGCTTGTGTTCCCCATCGTGAAGGTGTATTTACACCATAAATAAACGACTCTATACATTTTTTAACTTGCTCATATGTAAGATTATCAGATTTTACAAATGGAGCAAGATAAGTGTCAAATGATGAAAATGCCTGCGCACCAGCCCATTCATTTTGCATAATTCCAAGAAAATTCACCATTTGATTACAGAGCGTTGCCAAATGCTTTGCTGGTGCTGACGTAATTTTACCTGTAACGCCACCAAGGCCTTCTTGAATAAGTTGTTTTAATGACCAACCTGCGCAATAACCTGTGAGCATTGATAAATCATGAATATGAATATCTGCATTACGATGAGCATTGGCGATTTCATCATCATAAATTTCTGAAAGCCAATAATTAGCTGTTATTGCACCTGAGTTACTAAGAATTAATCCACCAACAGAATATGTTACTGTTGAATTTTCTTTAACTCTCCAATCAGTAACTTTGACATAACTATCAACAACATCTTTGTAATCAAGAATTGTTGACTTCATATTGCGCATTTTTTCGCGTTGACGACGATAAAGAATATACGCTTTTGCAACATCTGAATAGCCGGCTTGACCAAGAACTTCCTCGACACTATCTTGAATATCCTCTACTGTTATAAGGTCATCATTAATTTTTGGCTCAAAATTAGCTGTAACTTTTAAAGCGATAAAATCAATTATGTCATCATTATAATTTGTATCTTGTGCTTCAAAGGCTGATTTAATGGCATTTTTAATTTTTTGCAATTTAAAATCAACTATTTTCCCATCTCTTTTTAAAACTCTGTACATGATGCTCTCTTCCTTATTAACTATCAATATTTTATATTTACATAAAAAAATTCATCATAACTCGCATTAAAATCAAATAACTATTTATATTATAATATATCACTAGTAAAATGAGTTGTCAACAGCACAAAATCTATATATAGTTATTACAATTATATCCACTTACAATATATTGTGTTTTATTCTATTAGTAACCACGCAATTCTGTATTAACAATATATTTTTTCGTTACTTCTAACAAACTTTCCATATCTTTTTTATCGTATCCGCTATAACCTTCGCAGATTAAATCTCCAGAATCAACAAAGCCTTGCAAGAAATATCTTTTTGCTCCTTTTATCCATTTTGCTATTTTTTCAATATCATCTTTATTATGGAATTCTTTTACAACAGTTGTTCTAAATTCATAATCGACCTTGTTACTTAGAAGAAAATCTGCACTTTCTTTTATGCTCTCTATATCAATATTTTTTGTATCAACTGTTATCGGATATTTTTCAATAGAATTTTTAATATCCATAGCTACATAGTCAACAAGACCATCATTAACCAACTCTTTTAATATGTTTGAATTATTGCCATTTGTATCAAGTTTTATCAAATATCCCTTTTCACGAATGCGAACAATAAACTCTTTTAGACCTTTTTGTATTGTTGGTTCACCGCCAGTAATGCAAACTCCATTCAAAATATTTTTTCGTTTTTCAATAAAATCAAAAAATTCATCTTCTTTAATTCTTGGAAAAGCATTCGGGTTTTTAACCAGTGAGGCATTATGACAAAATGGACATCTAAAATCACATCCACCTGTAAAAACAGTACAAGCAATTTTACCTGGATAATCTAACAGTGTAAGTTTTTGTAATCCTGAAATTAACACTATATCACTCCTAAATATTGAACTTATATCATATTATTATACATCTGAAAAATTTATTATTCAACGAAGATAAAGTTGAAATAGATGTGGTATTTTTCAGCATTTTGTATTTTATTTCAGTCTAAAACACTTAATTTCACATATCTAACATTGTTAATAAAATATTCACATGTTATAATAATTATAAATCATGCAAGTAAAAGGAGCGGTTAAAATGCCAAATTTTACTCGAATAGCAATTAAAGAATCATTTTGGAAACTTTTAAATGAAAGGCCTTTAAATCAAATTACAGTAAAAGATATAGTTGAAGATTGCGGAATAAACCGAAATTCATTTTACTATCATTTTCAGGATATGCCATCAATGGCTGAAGAAATATTTGAAGAATTGATAGACCATACAATAAAAGAACATCCTAGTATAGATTCTTTTGAAGAAGGACTTAATATAATTGTTGATTTAATTTTAAAAAATAAGAAAGCAATATATCATATTTACAATTCAGTTGACCATAGGATTTTAGAAAAACATTTATTAGATATATGTGAGTATGCTGTAACTAAATATATAGAAACAGCATTTTCTGATATAAGCATAAGCGAAGATGATAAAAAGCTTCTCATTCGTTTTCACAAATGTCAGTGTTTTGGTCAAATTGTAGAATGGCTTAACAGCGGAATGAAACCAGATGTATTACCACAAATTCATCGTTTTTGCAATTTATGTAAAGGAATTACAAAGCAATTTATTGATGAAGCTATAAATGATAATTAAATTTATAAAATCTGTCTCTATAATACAGAGGCAGATTTTTTTGTGCATTATAGCTAATTTGTCCAAATTTTTAGCAAGATTAGAGTTTTGTATAGATTTATTACAAAATTAATATTTTGTGTAATTTTAAGGCAAGTGTAACCTATTGCCTATACAATAAAAGTGTATTGCTTGTTATAGTATTAAATGCAATGAAAACCTCGGTTTAAGGTAATTTTGCAAATACTAATAAGGAGTTTGTGTATGGATCAAATAAAATCTGTAAAAACAATTCAAGTTGCCAAAACAGGGTATATTTTTATGTCGACAATACTGTGTATTATAGGCATTTTTCTTTTTATGGGAAATCAATCTTTAATAGAAAACATAAAAGTAGTTTCCGGAACTATGATGATAATTTTTGGCATTGTAAAACTTATAGGCTATTTTTCAAAAGATTTATATCGTTTAGCCTTCCAATATGATCTTGCGTTTGGCATTTTGCTTATTGGATTGGGTGCTGTGATGTTTTTTAAAACACAAGACACCATAAATTTCATCTGTACTACCCTCGGTATTTCGATTCTCACCGATGGTCTTTTCAAAATTCAAATATCAATAGATTCAAAAAAGTTTGGAATTAGATTATGGTGGCTAATTTTTATATTAGCTTGTCTAACATGTGTTGTTGGCATTCGGTTAGTCGCACAACCTTCTAATGATACACAGTTAATACTTAACCTTATAGGTATATCTCTTGTAGCAGAAGGCATTCTTAGTATGAGTACGGTTTTAACCGCAGTGAAAATAATACAAAATCAAAGGCCAGATAACATTGACTTCTATTAAGAGAGAAAGGATTGAACTTAACAAATGCGATTTTCAAAAGCTGTTGTAAAACATCGTGTTTCGATTATTGTTTTAACATTAATTCTAATGATTCCTGCTTTTTTTGGAATGGTTAAAACTAGAATTAACTACGATATGCTAACATATCTTCCTCAAGATATCGATACAGTAATCGGACAAAATGAACTTCTTGATGACTTCGGCAAAGGTGCATTTTCATTTATTGTAATAGATGATATGCCAGTAAAAGATGTATCAAATATAAAGTCAAAAATCGAAAAAATTGACCATGTTGAAACTGTACTATGGTATGATTCAATTTTTGATATTTCCGTTCCAATGGAACTTCTTCCAGATGAATTGTATGACGCTTTCAACACTGAAAGTTCAACAATGCTTGCTGTTTTTTTCGATACTTCAATGTCTGATGACTTGACAATGGATGCTATACGTGGAATAAGAAATGTTTGCAATAAACAATGTTTTGTATCAGGTATGTCAGCTATGGTAACAGATCTTAAAGACCTTTGTGAAAAGGAAGAACCTATTTATGTTGGTCTAGCTGTTTTACTCGCTTGTATAACTATGATGATTTTTTTAGATAGCTGGTTAATACCATTTATCTTCCTTGCAAGTATAGGTATGGCAATACTGTTAAACCTTGGTAGTAACTACTTCATGGGAGAAATTTCATACATAACAAAGGCTCTTTCAGCTGTTCTACAACTTGCGGTTACAATGGACTTTTCAATATTCCTTTGGCACAGTTACAACGAACGGCGCACACACCACGATTCAAATCTTGATGCAATGGAAGAAGCTATACAAAACACACTTTCTTCAGTTGTTGGTAGTTCAATAACTACTATTGCAGGTTTTATTGCTCTTTGCTTTATGACATTTACCCTTGGGCGCGATTTAGGTATCGTTATGGCTAAAGGCGTATTTTTAGGTGTTGTTGGATGTGTCACCATCCTTCCTTCTCTTATTCTTGTTTTTGATAAACCATTACAGAAAACTAGACATCACTCACTTATTCCTAATATGGATAAGTTCTCAAAAAAGGTTTTACATATATTCCCTGCTTTTCTAATTTTATTTATTGCTCTTATTCCTCCTGCATACTATGGATACAACAAAACAAATGACGAAGTTTATTACGATATGGGACGGTGTCTTCCAGAAGATATGAAATATGTCATTGCAAATAAAAAACTTTCAGATGAATTCGATATTTCTACTACACATATGGTTCTTGTAGATTCTTCGCTTAAACCTAATGATGTAAGAAATATGATATCTGAAATGGAAAAAGTAGATGGCGTTAAATATGTTCTAGGTTTGGAGTCTATTATAGGCTCAAATATTCCTGAAGAAGTTCTTCCTGATGAAATTCTTGAAATATTCAAAA
Organism: Oscillospiraceae bacterium; assembly: GCA_020024475.1. Taxonomy (GTDB): domain Bacteria; phylum Bacillota; class Clostridia; order Oscillospirales; family Ruminococcaceae; genus RGIG3102. The sequence goes on along the minus strand of JAHHTS010000045.1, from coordinate 8,450 downwards.
GTGACAAATGGGAACTGTTGCTTATCAATTCAGCATATCGTGTTGCAAGTAATGATGTAAACAATCAAATAAACAGCTTAAATGACATACTTAAAAAATATGACAAAAAAGGTATGTTAATTGGTGAAGCTCCTTGTATGAAAGATATGATTGAAACAACCGACCACGATTTTAAAGTTGTAAATGCAATTTCGATTATTGCTATTTTTGTGATTATTGCAATCGTTGAAAGAAGCCTTTCACTTCCTTTCATACTTATTTCAGTTATCGAATTAGCTATCTTCATTAACTTAGGCTTACCTCATTATCTAGGACAATCGCTTCCTTTTATTGCTCCTATATGTATAAGTACCATTCAACTTGGTGCAACAGTTGACTATGCTATTTTGATGACAACAAGATATAAATTTGAAAGAACAAATGGTGCTGATAAATATCATGCTATTCTTACAGCACTTTCAACATCAATTCCTTCAATCATTGTAAGCGGTATGGGCCTCTTTGCCGCAACATTTGGTGTTGCTATTTATTCTGATATTGACATTATAAGTTCACTATGTATGCTTATGGCAAGGGGGGCTGTAATCTCAATGTTCTGCGTTATATTCATACTTCCAGCACTGATGATGCTGTGTGATAAATTAATCTGCAATACAACTATCGGCATGAAATCATGCCTTAATAATAAAGCTTAACGGAGGTAATATAAAAATGAGTAAATCTAAAATGAAATTTTTATCAATTTTTCTTTGTTCTGCATTGATAGTTGGTTCAATCGGAACAACTGTATATGCAAAATCAGAAAACAAATCAAATAATTCTAAAAAACAGGAAGAAGTATCGACTCCAACTTTAGTTTCTGAAACAATAACTCCAGAAAAAGATGAAAATGTGTATGTTATTACTAGTTCTGATGGTTCCTTAAAAAAAGTAATAGTAAGTGACTGGATTAAAAATTCAATCATATCAGATGACGTTTTTAATTTAGGTGATAGTAAATTATGGGACAATCAAGGTAATAAGCTCAGCTATAAAGGCGATATTAAAGAACAAATTCCTGTTGATGTAACTGTTTCATATACTCTTGATGGCAAAAAAATTTCACCAGAAGAACTTGCAGGTCAAAGTGGTCATGTAATAATACGATTTGATTATAAAAATAATGCTTTTAAAACAGTTAATATAAAAGGCAAAAAAGAAACAATAAATATACCTTTTGCAATGCTTACAGGATTAATTCTCGATGATAATTCTTTTAGAAATGTTGAGGTTTCCAATGGTAAACTTATAAATGATGGTACACGCTCAATTATTGTTGGCGTTGCTTTCCCAGGTATGCAAAATAATCTTAATATAAACAAAAATGATTTTGATATTCCAGATTATATTGAAATTTCAGCAGATGTGACAAATTTTGAAATGACAACTACCATTACAATTGCAACAAACGAAATTTTCAATGAAATTGATACTAAAAATCTTAACGATATTGATAGTCTAGTAAATTCAATGAATGACCTGAAAAAAGCGACAAATGACTTAATTGATGGTTCTAACAAACTTTATGATGGAATTTCTACACTTTTTGAAAAGTCAAATGAATTGGCTGATGGTATAAATAAATTGGCTGATGGCGCGCAGTCACTCAAAAACGGAACGGTAGATTTAGATAAAGGCGCAACACAACTTCAGAATGGTGCAAACTCATTGTATACTGGTCTTAACACTTTAGTTTCAAACAACGACGCTCTTAATGGTGGTGCAAAACAAGTTTTTGACACACTTCTTTCAACTGCAACACAACAACTTAATGAAAAAGGTCTTAATGTTCCATCACTTACAATTGAAAACTATACAGAATTATTAAATAGTATTATTTCCCAATTTGACAATGAAGCTATTTATCAGAAAATTCTTACAGAAGTAACAAATGGTGTTGAAGCAAAACGTCCAGAAATCACAGAAAAAGTAATAGCTGTTGTAAAACAGAATGTCAGTGAACAAGTTACTTTAGCTGTAAATTCAACGATAAATGAACAAGTTACAGCTAAAGTTCGAGAAAATGTAACTGAAAAAGTTATTGAAACAATTACAGCTAGTCTTGGAACACCTATGTCAAAAGAGCAGTATGATGCAGCTTTAAAAGAAGGTCAAATACCTGAAGAGCTCAAAACAACTATTGATCAAACAATAGAATCGCAAATGATAAGTGAAGAAGTCAAAGCTCAAATAGAAGCATTAGTAAATGCTCAAATGGAAACAGAAGAAGTTAAGGCACTTATTTCTTCAAAAATCGAAGAACAAATGCAATCACAGGCTATAAAAGACACCATTAGTGAAAATATAGAAAATCAAATTCAAAAAGCAATAGCAGATATTATGGCTTCTGATGATATAAAAAATAAACTTAATGAAGCATCAGCCGCTGCACAGTCAATTATAAGCCTTAAAACTTCACTTGATAGTTATGGTGCTTTCTACAATGGACTTATCACATACACAAACGGTGTAAAATCTGCTACTGAAGGCTCTCAACAACTCAAAACTGGAATTGATACTCTTAAAGAAGGTTCTTCAAAATTGAATGCGGGCGCAGTTCAACTCTCTGATGGTGTTGGTAAAATGAAAGAAAACACACCTGCACTTGTTTCAGGCGTATCACAACTTAAAGATGGCTCTAAGAAACTTTCTGATGGCCTTAAAGAGTTTGATAGAGAAGGTATACAAAAACTTGTAGAAGCTGTTAACGGTGATATTGATGGACTTCTTTCTAGGATTCGTGCAACAGTGAATGTTTCAAAAGCTTATAGATCATTCCCTGAATCTGACTTTAACGAAAATGCAAACTTTATCTATCGCACAGATTCAATAAAAAATAAATAAAAAAATAAAATCCTCGAAGAATAAATCTTCGAGGATTTTATTATCGAATATAGATATTTATAAATTTATCTAAAAACAAAACAAGCATCTAAATCAGTTAATTCCTATGGTATTCTTAAATAAAAAACAAATGGAGCATATCAGTTTTGATATACTCCATTTTCTTTATAAGCCGTTAAATTACTCAAGTTGATATATCAGATATACGATAAGACATACTGGTATCAAAGTGCATAACTGCATCAAGTAATCCTTAGGATTGGACAAATTTACCGTCCAACCACATCAGTTTCATTTGCGAACTACAACATTAAAGTCCTTACTATTGTAATAAATAATCGCGCCAGTATCTTGATGCAACTGTCGAACCTCTTCGGCAGTCCATTTATATTTTTCGTGATTCATAAAGCATTTTTCTCTTTCCTATAATAAAAAGTCGCTAATACTGATTTGAAAATATCTAACTGTTTGATAAAATCCTTATATAGCTAGCTTACCATATAAGAAAAATTTACACTCCATCTAGAAACATAAACAGTGCAACCTATAAAAGCAAGTTACTAAAACTTTTTTGGAAACTACTTACTTATAGGGTATGCCAAAATCATATAACTATTTTTTACAAGCTATTAAGCAAGTGCTTTTTCAACTGCAACTGCACATGCTACTGTAGCACCAACCATTGGGTTATTACCCATACCGATGAAGCCCATCATATCAACATGAGCAGGTACTGAAGATGACCCTGCAAACTGTGCGTCACCATGCATTCTACCCATTGTATCTGTAAGTCCGTATGAAGCAGGACCCGCTGCAACATTATCAGGATGGAGTGTTCTACCTGTACCGCCACCTGAAGCCACTGAGAAGTATTTTACTCCATTTTCATAAGACCATTTTTTATATGTGCCTGCTACTGGATGTTGGAAACGTGTTGGGTTTGTTGAGTTACCTGTAATAGATACATCAACATGTTCCATTTTCATAATTCCAACGCCTTCAAGAACATCATTTGAACCATAACATTTAACAGCGGCTCTATCTCCTTTTGAGAATGGTACTTCTTTTATAACTTTAACTTCATTTGTCTTAAAATCATATTCAGTTTCAACATAAGTAAAACCGTTAATTCTTGAAATTATATATGCTGCATCTTTACCAAGCCCATTAAGAATAACTCTAAGGGGTTCTTTTCTTGCTTTATTTGCATTTCTAGCAATACCAATGGCTCCTTCAGCAGCAGCAAAGCTTTCATGACCTGCAAGAAAACAGAAGCATTTTGTTTCTTCTCTAAGCAACATTGCTGCAAGATTACCATGTCCAAGCCCTACATGTCTTTCATCAGCTACAGAACCTGGAACACAAAAGCTTTCAAGTCCTTCTCCAATTACAGCAGCTGCGTCAGCTGCAACTTTGGCACCCTTTTTAAGGGCAAGTGCTACGCCATATGTGTATGCCCATACAGCATTTTCAAATGCAATAGGCTGAACACCTTTAACAATTGATTCTACATCAACACCATTATCAAGACAAAATTGTCTTGCTACATCTAGACTTTCGATGCCATTTTCAGCCATAGAAGCCTCAATTTTGGCTATTCTTCTTTCATAACCTTCAAAATTTGCCATAATTTCTGCCTCCTATTCTACTCTTGGGTCAATATATTTAACTGCTTCATCATATCTTCCATACTGACCAATATTTTTTTCATATGCATCTTTTGGATCTACGCCCTTACGGATTGCTTCCATCATTTTACCAAGCTGAACAAACTTATAGCCGATAGCTTCTCCATTTTCATCAAGTCCAACAGAAAGAATATATCCTTCAACCATTTCCAAATATCTTACACCCTTTGGCTGACTTGAATAAATTGTAGCTGTCTGGCTACGCAATCCTTTTCCTAAATCTTCCAAACCTGCACCAACAGGCAAACCACCTTCAGAGAACGCTGTCTGTGTGCGACCATACACAATCTGCTTAAAGATCTCTCTCATAGCAACATTTATAGCATCACAAACAAGATCAGTATTAAGAGCTTCTAGAATTGTTTTACCAGGCAAAATTTCTCCCGCCATTGCCGCTGAGTGAGTCATACCTGAACAACCTATTGTTTCAACCAAAGCCTCTTGAATTATGCCATCTTTTACATTAAGTGTAAGTTTACATGCTCCCTGTTGTGGTGCGCACCAGCCTATACCATGTGAAAGGCCACTAATGTCCTTTATATCGTAAGCTTTAGTCCATCTACCTTCCTGTGGGATAGGAGCAGGACCATGATTACATCCTTGTGTTACTACGCACATATTTTCAACTTCATGTGTATATACCATAACTAATCTCCTTTTAAGATTGATATTTTTTTAACATCACAGTCATATTATAACCTAAGTATAACCATGATGCAATATGTATTTATTTACTATTTTATAACATTTTTACCTTAAATTGCAAACAAAACGCTTGTTCAATAAATAATATTTTGAACATTTTGTAAGTTTGTATATAAATATGTTATCTATATATATATTTCTTACAAATAATTTGACACAGTTCTGACATTATATTAAAATAATATATTAGTGAAATTATACACAAAATATTTATCTCTTAATACATAAAAGGAGCAAATATGGCTTTTATAAAAAAACTATTTGGCAGTTATGAGTCAAAAGAACTGAAAAAGATTGAACCTATCAAAAACTCAGTACTCAAACTTGAAAGTAAGTATCAAGCTATGAGTGATGATGAACTCAAAAATCAGACAAATATTCTCAAAGAACGTCTTACACAAGGCGAAACCCTTGATGACATTTTGCCTGATGCCTTCGCAACATGTCGTGAAGCAGCATTTCGTGTACTCGAAATGAAACATTTCCCTGTTCAAATTTCTGGCGGTATTGCTCTTCATAGAGGTAACATTGCGGAAATGAAAACAGGTGAAGGTAAAACATTGGTTGCCACTCTTCCTGCATACCTAAATGCTCTATCTGGCAAAGGTGTTCATGTTGTCACTGTTAACGATTACCTAGCCCGTCGTGACAGTCAATGGATGGGTAAGCTTTACAACTTCCTTGGTTTATCTGTTGGTCTTGTTGTTCATGGAATGACAAGCGAGGAAAAAAGAGTCGCTTATAATAGTGATATCACTTATGGTACAAACAACGAATTTGGTTTTGACTATTTGCGTGATAACATGGCTTTATATAAAAAAGACATGGTTCAGCGTGGTTTTAACTATGCAATCGTCGACGAAGTTGACTCAATTCTAATTGATGAAGCAAGAACACCACTTATAATTTCTGGTCAAGGTGATAAATCAACTGATTTATATAAAGTCGCCAATAGCTTTGCTCGTTCCCTTTCTTATTTCACTATTGCAGAACATGACAGCAAAGAAGAACTAGATAATATCGAACAAGATGTTATAATTGACGAAAAAGCAAGACAAGCTACTCTTACCAAAAATGGTATTGCTAAAGCCGAAAAATATTTCAATCTAGAAAATTATTCAGATGGTGAAAATATGACACTTGCACACCATATAAGTCAGGCTCTACAAGCAAATGCAATTATGAAACGTGATATTGACTACGTTGTAAAAGACGGTCAGGTAGTAATTGTTGATGAATTTACAGGTCGTCTAATGGAAGGTCGTCGTTATAGTGCCGGTCTGCATCAGGCTATTGAAGCAAAAGAAAATGTAAAAATTGAACACGAAAGTAAAACACTCGCTTCAATTACATTTCAAAACTATTTCAGAATGTATAAAAAGCTTTCAGGCATGACAGGTACGGCTTTAAGTGAAGCAGACGAATTTTTACAGATTTATGGATTATCTGTTGTTGAAATCCCTACAAATAAACCTCTCGCTAGAAAAGACCTTAACGATGTAGTTTATAAAACAGAAGAAGGCAAATTCAATGCAGTCATTGACACAGCAGTAGAGGCACACAAAAAAGGACAGCCTGTTCTTATCGGTACAATTTCCATTGAAAAGAGTGAACAACTCAGCAAGATGCTCAAAAAGCGTGGTATTAAACATGAAGTTCTAAACGCTAAATATCACGATAAAGAAGCTGAAATTGTAGCGCAAGCTGGTCAGCAAGGAGCTGTTACAATAGCAACCAATATGGCCGGTCGTGGTACTGATATTATTCTCGGTGGTAACGCTGAGTTTATGGCTAAAAACGAAATGAGAAAAATGGGTTATACCGAAGAAATGATTGAAAATTCTACTGCATTTTTTCATACAGATTCCCCAGAAATTCTTGATGCAAGAAAAGTTTTTTCAGATTTAAATAAAAAATACAAAGAACAACTTGCGCCTGGTGCACAGCGGGTAAAAGATGCAGGAGGTCTTGTAATTTTAGGTACCGAAAGACATGAATCACGACGTATTGATAATCAGCTACGTGGTCGTGCTGGTCGTCAAGGAGACCCTGGTACAACTAGATTTTTCGTTAGCCTTGAAGATGATTTAATGAGATTGTTTGGTGGTGAAAGAACCACACAGATTATGGAAAAATTTGGCTACACAGATGATATGCCTATTGAAAATAAGATGATAACAAACTCTATTGAAAATGCTCAAAAACGAATCGAAGGTAGAAACTTTGATATCCGTAAAAATGTTCTGCAATACGATGATGTTTTAAACACACAAAGAGAAATCATTTACAAACAGCGTGGAGATGTTCTTTCGGGAAATGACGTTTCTGAAAATGTACACACAATGGTTACACAGTCAATAGAAGACAATGTACATACTTTCTGTTCAGCTGAAAATCCTACTGAATGGAATATTCATAGTCTTAAAGATATGTATCGTGGATGGCTTCTTGATGATGACGAACTAGTTTACTCTGACGAACAACAAGCTAAACTCACCACAGATGAGCTTATAAATGTACTTAAAAATAAAGCTGAAAAAATTCTAAAAAATAAAGAGGAACTTATTGGTTCAGATCATATGCGAGAGTTTGAACGCATTGTATTGCTAAAAAATGTTGATAGCAAATGGATGGATCATATTGATGCTATGGAAGAACTTCGTCGTGGCATGGGGCTTAGAAGCTATGGTCAACATGATCCATTTGCGACTTATCGTATGGAAGGTTTTGCAATGTTTGATGAAATGGTAGAATCAATTCGTCAAGATACCGCAAAAATGCTTATTTCTGCTCAAATAAGAATAAATGGCGAAGATTTACAGCGTAAACAAGTAGCTAAAATCACTGGAACAAGTAGTAATAGCGAAGAATCAGTAAAAAAACGACCTATTAAAACAACAAAAATTGGCAGAAATGACCCTTGTCCATGTGGTAGTGGTAAAAAATATAAACACTGCCATGGTCGTCCTGGTGCTGAGCCTCTTCCTCAATAATAATAAGAATCAGTAGGTTATATTTGCTGTGTAATTCTATTCTTTTAATAAATAAAAAAATATGAGGTGTATATTACACCTCATATTTTTATTTATTGTATAATTCTTTTTACAAAATGTACAAATTATTCTACAGCCTATTTTATATATGATTTTTTAATATTCACAGTCTATATTAAAT
>JAHHTS010000044.1 GCA_020024475.1 Oscillospiraceae bacterium | reverse complement strand
GTGATAAAAAATATTCAGAATAGCAATTTTGGTAGATATAACATCTTGGGACTTATAGTCATGGATGAGGATATGGTAGGTAGTAAAATATTAGGGATACCTGTTGTTGAAAATATGGATAATGCATCTAGCTATATAGGTAGGGAATGGGTAGATGAGGTTCTTATAGCACATAGTTTGAATATAGATTGCCCCAATAAATTAGTGGAAGAAATAGTTGAAACGGGTGTAACCCTCCATCAGTTTTTAGCAGAATCTATTGAATTAAACGGGCAAAAACATTTTGTTGAACAGATTGGTAATTATACAGTACTTACAACAGCAATCAATACAATGTCTATCAAGCAGGCTTTTATGAAAAGAACATTGGATATTGCTGGTGGTTTGGTTGGGTGTATTTTAACAATATTAATAACAATCATTATTGCGCCGATTATATTTATTAGTTCACCAGGTCCCATTTTTTTCTCACAGACACGCATTGGTAAGAATGGTAAAATATTCAAAATGTATAAGTTTCGCAGTATGTATATGGATGCGGAAGAGCGTAAAGCTGAACTTATGAGAAAAAATCGGGTAAAAGATGGAATGATGTTTAAACTTGATTTTGATCCACGGGTTATTGGAAATAAGATTCTAGAAGATGGAACTAAGAAAACAGGAATTGGTCAATTTATCAGAGATACAAGTCTTGATGAATTCCCACAGTTCTTTAATGTGCTTATGGGAAATATGTCTCTTGTAGGAGTTAGACCTTGTCTTTTGGATGAGTGGGATAAGTATGAACTTCATCATAGGACTAGAGCTGTCGTAAAACCGGGTATAACGGGAATGTGGCAAGTAAGTGGTCGAAGTGAAATTACAGATTTTGAAGAAGTAGTTCGTCTTGATAGGGAGTACGTAAATAACTGGAGTGTTGGATTGGATATTAAGATATTACTTAAGACAGTTAAGGTGGTATTGGCTAAAGATGGGTCTATGTAAAGGCTATGGATAAGAGAGGAAACTGATAACATAAAAATATGTTTAGTTAGGTCAAGAAATGGACACTAATATGTTAAAATCATTTTGGAAAGATAAAGAATGTTTTGGATTCCATTTAACAAAGAAGATGCAAGACGTATTTCAGGAAATGAGAAAATCTATCCATGTTATTATCCGACCAATAGAAGAATTGATGCTCCGGCTATTACTGTAAAAGTGTTTATCCAATTACAGATAGATTTATTGTGGAGCGAGAAGAGATGAAAAAAGTTATTAAAGATGAAGTTATGACGAAGAATATCAATTTAGCAGGGGATACAGGATTATGCTAGGTGAGTGGTAGAAGCAATATCACTGACTTTGAGGAAGTAGTTAGGTTAGATACAGAGTATATCTTAGATTGTGTGCTGCTTTCGGATATGAAGATACTGGTTAGGACAGCGGGAGTTGTTCCAGCAAGAAAAGGGGTGAAATAGCGAAAAGTTGTTTTGTGTATGAATTTATTAAGGCAAATAAAAAGGCAACTTAATGATAGTTAGTATAAAAAGATGAATTAGAAAAATAAAATAATCAATAGGTTGATTATTGACGTATAAATACAGTTTTCTATCTGTGTCAAAAAGTATTTGGAAAATTTGATAGAAGTGATATTAATTGGTGAGTCCTAATTGAGTTAGGAAGTATAATGTGGCTATTATTAGAATTTAAAGGTAGTTATTTTATATTATATGGTGGTTTACCAGAAATGTAAACTCATTAGAAGATGTCATTGAACTTTGTATCGATAGTATTTCAACATTTGGCGTAAACATAAAGAGCGTGACGAGGTGAGTATTGATAAGATAGTTATCTTAGAGATGGTTGTATGTAAAGGGATAGGGAAACATGATATGATTTTGACTATGAAAATATTTAAAATTCCAACATAAGATAAAGTTATTAAAAAAGAAAATAGCGATTTTTGAAAATTAACCATGAGATAAAGTATTCAGAGCAGTTAATTACAATAGAAGATGCAACAATTGTTAAATTTTAGCTGAAACAGAGGAGACAGGTTGAACTAAATTAGTAGATGCGTTTATTAGTAGACGAGCCAAACTATAGTTAGACAGAACAAAGAAATTTAAATTTTCAACTACAGTGAGAGAATCTACTGAATATGAGATGTTTGTTGGAATTTACTAAAAAGAAACGGAGAGTAGAAAAAGATGATAATTACAAAGACTCCATTCCGTATGAGTTTTTTTGGCGGTGGAACAGATGTGCAAGATTATTTTAAAGAGAATGGGGGGGCGGTTATTTCGACAACTTTTGACAAGTATTGTTATGTAAATGTAAGACATTTACCTAGATTTTTTGAGTGGTCGACAGAATTAACATATTCAAGAATAGAGAAGGTATCAAATATTGAAGAAATTGAGCATCCAGCAATTCGCAATGCAATGAAAATGCTAGATATGCGTGAAATTAGATTAACATATGAGGCTGATCTCCCGGCTCGATCTGGATTAGGGACAAGTTCATCTTTTGCAGTTGGTATGCTTAGTGCTTTCTATGCGCTAAAGGGAAAGTATGCTGATAAGAAAAAACTAGCGAACGAAGCAATTTATTTGGAAAGAGTATTATGCCAAGAAGCTGGAGGTTGGCAAGATCAAATTGCTGCATCATATGGAGGTTTCAATAGAATCAATTTTAGTTCTGATGGTTACGAAGTTCTTCCGATAATTATTTCGCCGAAAAGAAAAAAGCAACTTAACGATAATTTACTGTTGTTTTTTACTGGATTTACGCGTTTCTCATCTGATATCCAAAAAGCCAATGCTTTTGAAAAAAAAGAAAATAAAAAAATTCAATTGAAGAAAATATTTGAGCTTGTTGATGAAGCTGAGCAAATTTTAGTTGATAAAGATAGAAATTTAGATGATTTTGGAAGGCTCCTTGATGAAACATGGAAATCAAAGCGGAGAACAGGAGATTCTGTTAGCACAAATAGTATTGATGAATTATACAATAGAGGAATTGAAGCAGGAGCTCTGGGAGGTAAACTTTTAGGTGCTGGTGGTGGTGGATTTCTTGTTTTTTATGCACAACCAGATAGACGAGAAGCCGTAAAAAAGGCCTTGAGTGATCTAATGTATATTCCGTTTAGGTTTGAAGAAGGAGGATCTAGAGTAATTTATTATTCTCCAGAGACTTATGAACCTAAAGTTGAACAATAGATGAGAAAGAAGGAAGCAAAAATGTTAGAATATAAAGAGAAGAAGTATGTGGATATGTTAATTAGTCGATATCCTCAATTAAAAGTGTGCGAGCAGAGTGTTATTGAAGCATACATAGTGATGAAAGAGTCTTATGAACATGACGGAAAGCTTCTGATTGCAGGCAATGGTGGATCGGCAGCAGACTCTGAACATATTGCAGGAGAACTGATGAAAAGATTTAAAATACCAAGAGCTGTCACAAGTGAGTTTGCCCACAGATTGAAAAAGATTGATTTAGTACGTGGTAAGAACTTAGCTCATAATCTTGAGAGGGGCCTAATGGCAATTCCGCTTGTTGCTCATGAAGCTCTTTCTACAGCGTACATAAATGATGTAGATGGGAACGGGGTATTTGCACAGCAGTTATTTGGATTTGGTAGACTAGGTGATGTGTTTTTGGGAATTTCAACATCTGGTAATAGTGAAAATATACTGAGTGCAAGCGTTGTGGCGAGAGCTATTGGCATTAAGATTGTCGGATTAACAGGGGCTAATGGCGGTGAGTTAGCTGAAGTTGCAGATGTTGTAATAAAGGTGCCAGAGACAGAAACATATATGGTTCAAGAACTGCACTTGCCAGTTTACCATTGCTTATGCCTGATGCTAGAAGAGCATTTCTTTGGCGTTTAGAGGTTAGAAAGGATATGATGGTAATATGAAAAAGCAACCCTTGTTGAATACTTATGTCAATAACGTAGATATGATAGAAAGCATTCAAGCTATTGAAAATATGATTTTATCTAAGAAAAAGGGATATACAGTAGCGGTAAATGTCGATGTGATCACGAAAATAGAAAAAGACACTTATTTAAAAGAGATTACTGATAAAGCAGATATTGTTTTTGTTGATGGTCAACCATTGGTTTGGATTGCTAGATGGCAAGGGAGACCAGTTAAGGCTAAGATTTCAGGGTCTGATTTGATACCGTGTTTGTGTAAACTAGCAGCAGAAAAAGGATATTCAATTTTTATAATTGGGGGAAAAGAAGGCGTTGCTTGTAAAGCAAAAGAAAACTTGGAGAAACAATTTTCAGAAATTAATATTGTTGGAACATATGCTCCTCCATTTGGATTTGAGAGGGATGATGTTGAACTTGATAAAATTAACAAAATGATTTCGCAAGCTCGTCCTGATTTACTAATTGTGTGTTTGGGATGTCCCAAACAAGAAAAGTGGGTGTATGAAAATTATCAAAAATATGAGGCAAGAGTTTCTGTTTGCGGTGGAGCGACGGTAGACTTTATAGCAGGTAATATTGATAGAGCGCCTAGGTGGATGAGTAATCATGGGTTAGAATGGTTTTATAGGTTTTTAAAAGAACCAAAGAGAATGTTCAAGAGATATTTTATAGATGATGTAAAAATTATAAAATTAATATGGAAATATGGAGAAAAATAATATGAATATATTAGTAACTGGTGCGGGAGGAATGGTTGGTTCTCATATGGTAGAAATACTTTGCGAATGTGGAAATAATGTGATTGGCATTTGGCACAAAAATAGAAAAAATATAGACAAAATTACTTTACCAATCAAGTTTATTCAATGTGATCTTCGTTACGGACAAGGAATAGATGAGATTATTTCAGATAATATGCCAGAACAAATATATCATCTAGCTGCGCAAAGTTATCCAACAGTTTCTTGGGTGAGTCCTAGTGAAACGATTGATGTTAATATGATGGGGACAATATCAATTTTTGAGGCAATTAAAAAAGTTAGAAAATACATAAGGCCAGATTACGATCCGATGGTTGTAGTTGCTTGTTCAAGTGCAGAATATGGTGAAACATTAAATTATCTTGATGATATATATGTAAAAGAGAGTGCACAATTACAGCCACTTCATCCATATGGTGTAAGCAAAGTTGGACAAGATTTACTTGCTTTTCAGTATTTTATGAATGATCATATCCGATGCATTCGTGCTAGAATTTTTAATTCTACTGGAACGAGAAAAATAAATGATGTTACATCTGATTTCACATATCGAGCTATTCAAGCTGAGCGCACAGGGATTTATAAACTCAAGGTTGGAAACCTTGAAACAAAGAGAGCAATTATGGATCAAAGAGATCTTGTGAAAGCATTAATGTTATTAGCGGAAAAAGGTAAAGCAGGAGATGTGTACAATATTTCATCTGAATATATTTATCAGATAAGTGATATTGTAAGTATAATAGAAAAACAAATGGGGCATAAGTTTGAGATTAGCATTGATCCAAAACTTTTTCGACCAACAGATGAGAAAATAATTGTTGGTGATGTTGGAAAGCTCAAAAATGTGACTGGTTGGAAACAAGAAATTCCTATGGAACAGACTATAGCAGATATGCTCGATTATTGGAGAGATGAAAGGTAATAAATTATGAATATAATATGGCTAACCCCTGAAGTACCATACCCACCAATCGGTGGGAGAAATGGTGTGTACAATAGAATTGTTCAATTATCTAAAAATAACCAAATTTTTTTAATTTCAATTGCTTATAACAAAGAAGAAAAAATATTCACAGAAGAAATGGAAAAATATTGTAAAAAAGTATATTTTTATGATAGAAGTAAGAATAAAATAGGAACTTTGGTGAAAAGTGTTTTTTTACCGTACTCTGTGGCGAGTAGATATAGAAAAGATATATGCACTCAGATAAAAGAAATAATTAATAGTGAGAATATTGATGCTGTTATTGTTGATTTTCCGAATATGGCAAAGAATATTATCGAGTTGGCAAAAAGTAGTAGAGGGATTGTTTATACAATAAATGAGCATAACGTTGAATATGTTCGAATGAGAGGAATGGCCAAAGTTTCTAATATTTCTTTAATTAAAAGAATTGCTTACTATTTAGAATCATTAAGGTTGGAAATATATGAGCGCAATTTATATAAATCTGGAATTTTTTCAGGAATTTCTTTTTTTTCTGAAGAAGATAAGGTTTTTTTTGAAAAAAATATAGATATTAGTGATGCGAAGTTAGTGACAATTCCTTTAGGGGCAAATGATTATGGGGTTAGGCCGTTAAAATTAAACAATAAAACATTGCTTTTTGTTGGAAGACTAGATCATATTGCAATTCCCAATATAGAAGCTATAGTTTGGTTTGTTCATAAGATATGGCCAATTATTCTAGAAAGTGTGCCAGAAGCTAAGCTAGTTATAGCTGGGGCAAACCCAGATGATGATATAATGAATATGTCTTCAGAGAGTATTTCGATTATTCCTAATTTTTCGGATATGAAAGAAATATATGATATGGCAGATTGTGTAATATTACCGCTACTATCAGGAGGAGGAGTTAAAGGTAAGTTATTGGAAGCTGTCGCTTTTAGAAAACATATTGTTACTACAAACCATGGGATAGAAGGAACAGAGTTTGAGGGAAATAAGCATGTATCTTTAGCGAATGATGAGGAGTCCTTTGCCAAGTCTTGTATTGATATATTACTAAGATCAAAAGAATTTGAAAAACGTGAAGTAAATGCATATGAATTGTTTAAGGAAAAATATGACTGGAAAGCAATTGGAATAGACTATCAAAGTTTTTTGAGAAGTCTTGTAGGGAGAGATAAATGATTTCGGTGGTTGTAATTGCTATATGGGGGTTATTAGCTCTATTTGGTCTAAAAAAACACAATGTGATAAGCATTAAAATATTAATGTTTATGATTGTTATGCAAAATTTTATATTAATTATTGTGTCCAAATATATGAATCAAACTACATATAATTTCTTCATATTGGAAAAAGAAATATATGTTTGTTTGCTAATTGTTATTGGTTATATTAAAAGACCTAAAATTAAGAAAATAGAGTTGGGATGTTTTAGTTGTATATTAATCATTGTATTGTATGCAATATTTAATCCAACCGACAGTTTATTTGGTACTCTTGCATCAGTAAGACAATTATATTTACCATTTTTGTTTGTCTTACTAGGGACTACAGTATTTAAAACTGTGAAAGACATAGAAGAGTGTATTAGATTTTTTCTAAAAATGATGTTTTTATGTGCCTTGTTTGGTTGGGTGGAAATGATTTTAGGAGATGCTTTTTGGATTAATTTGGGATATTCAGAGTATGCAAAGTTGAAATCTATTGAATCTGGACTTACAATGGACACAGGTATATCAGGTGCATTCTATTCATACGATTTAGGTGTTAGAATTCGAAGAATGGGATCCTTTTTAGCGGAACCCGTTATTTTAGGGCAGCTGATGGCAATGGCTTTAGTCATTTCAATATTTCAAAAAGGAGTGTATAAAAACAAGTTTCACAAGATAATATCAGTTATTATATATACAGTTGCATTGGCGTGTACTTTGGCCAAAGGAGGGATTATTATTGCGTTATTTTCTTTTTCTTTTATATTGGGAAAAATATGGAAAGAACGAGGATTATCAATAATTTTAAAGATTACTTTTTGGATTGTATTGATAATGGGTATAGCTTATGCATTCTCATCAGAGACAAATGGAGTAACACATATTAATGGATTGATTGATAATATAAAATACTTGCCGTCCTACCCATTGGGAAGAGGAATAGGGTCAGTTGGGAATCTTGGATATAATTACGGTGGGAGAGAAGTATTGCTTGCAAATGGTGAAAGTTTTATTGGGGCAGCCATAGGACAAATGGGAGTTGTTGCTATAGTTATATATGGATGGTTGTATATGTATTTATTCAAGACGTTAAGAAGATGTTCTAAATTCGAATTATTTGGTGTCGGAAACATAGTATTGTGGCTAAATATTGGATTGTTTTTAACATCTTTGATAAATAACACTGCGATCAGTTTTACGTCATGCTTTATCTATTATATTTTAGCTGGTGCCGTTTTTATAGTTTTTGCAAGAGAGAGTTATAGTAGAAATATTAATAGTATGTAAAGGGATTATAGTAGTTATGAAAAAAAAAGTAGGAATAATAACATTTCATAGAGTATATAATTATGGTGCTGTAATACAAGCATATGCGTTGCAGAAGATATTAGAAGCCTATGATTACGATGCAGAAGTTATTGATTTTTCAAAAGATAAACAATTGGATTATACAAATATAATAAGTAGAAAAAATGGCTTAAAAAGATTTCTCAAAACGTTGCTGTTGTTTCCGGTTATAAGTAAGCGTATGGTTCGAAAAAAGCGTTTTGATTCTTTTCTTAATCAAAAAGTGATAATGTCAAAAGAACGATATGCTCATGAAACTGAATTAAATAAAATAGATTGTAAATATGATGTGTTCATCTGTGGAAGTGATCAAGTGTGGAATCCGTTGAAAGAATCTGATTTTAGCATAGCATATATGCTAGATTTTACTTCAAAAATGAAAATCGCATATGCTCCAAGCATTGGTACAGCAACTGCTGCTGATTTGAAAAAATATACACCATACTTAAAAAAATTCTCTGCATTATCTTGCAGAGAAAAGGGCGGGGCTTCGATTATACATGAAGTAACAGGGGGAGAAGTTAGAGTTGTGCTTGATCCAACGTTATTGATCGATAAGAAAGAGCTTTTAAAATTAGTAGAAGAGAAAGAAGATGTACCTTATATTTTGTATTATTCTTTAGATGGGTATGAAAATAAAGAGAGAAACATGGATATTCTAAAAACTTTGTCTAAAAAATTTGATCTAAATATTAAATTTATAACCCCTGAGTGGCCATTTCACAGAAATATAGGGATGGATGTAATAGATGCAGGACCAATAGAATTTCTTTCATTAATCCAGAATGCAGCGATGGTTTGCACAAATTCATTTCATGGAACTGCCTTGTCAATTAAGTTAGAAAAACCTTTTTATGTTTTAGAAGATTTTCAAATTAAAGATGAGAGAAAAAGAAGTGTGCTTAAGCAACTAGATTTACAAGACAGAGTTTTGTCAAATGTTTGTGAAATTAGTAATATTAGTGATTACACGATAGACTATGTTCTAGTATCTGAAAAACTACAAAAATTACAAAAAAAATCAAAAGAGTTTTTAATGAGTGCACTTGAGAGATGAATATGATGATAAAAGATGAATATAAATGTCCAGTATTTAAATATATGCCAGAAGAAAAATGTTCGGGGTGTGAAGTTTGCGTGGATAGTTGCCCAGTAGGTGCACTATCTATGCAAGAAAAAGGTTTAGGTTTTTTATATCCCGTATTGGATGATAGTAAATGTATTGATTGTAATAAATGTGTTAGGGTATGCCCAATAAATAATACGATGCCAAGTATCAATACTTTAGAGAAATATTATGGTGCGAGTAACGTAAATGAGAAAATATTGTTGCAAAGTGCTTCTGGAGGAATATTTACATTTTTAGTTGAAGAATTTAAGAAGTGTTTTTTTAATGGCATTGTTGTAGGAGCCATATATGAAGATGGTTTTAAAAGAATCATTCATTTTCTTAGCAGTCGAGAGGAAGATTTTTGGAAAATGCGAGGTTCAAAATATTTTCAGAGTTCTAAAAATGGCATATATAAAGAAGTTAAGAAAAAGCTAGATTTAGGGGAAGCGGTTTTTTTTACTGGAACACCATGCGAAGTTGCGGCTTTATACTTTCATTTAGAGGGTAAAGAGTACAAAAATCTATGGACCATGGATTTTATATGTAAAGGAACTTCGAGCCCTAAAATTTTAAAAGATTATATTAATTTTTATGAACGAAAAATGAGATCAGATGTGGTTTATATGAATATGAGGTATAAATGGCCCAAATTAGATAGTTGGATTCCCCAGTTTATTATGATGAAGTTTGAAAATGGGCGAAAAATATTTAAGGAATTTTATAATACAGAACTTGGAATTGGATTTCAAATACTACAAAGGGATAGTTGTCACTCGTGTCCTTATAGGGAACAAAAGCATTTAGCAGATTTTACAATAGGAGATTTGCATGGTGCTAATAAAGAGGATAAAATATATAATCCTTTGGGTGTATCAGCAATTATTATCAATACTGAAAAAGGGAATCAGCTATGGAAAGATTTTGATATGTCTAAATTAAAAGTAAAACAGATAGTAAAAGAAGATATTTATGGAAAAAACAGAAATTCTATTGATAGTCGTAGCGAGTTGATGAAGTTTAATCTTGAGCATTATGATAGTGTTATTGCTGTAAGAAAAACAATAGGCATTAAAGAAAAAATTAAGATGCGAATGCCAGTAAAGCTTTTGAGAAAAATTACATCATGGAGAAGAGGGTGTAAAAAATGAATATTTTAATAATTGGTGGCACAGGTGTAATAAGTAGCGATGTTTGTAAAAAAGCAATAAATAATGGGGATAATGTTTATATGCTTAATCGAGCAAAAAGAAAAGATAAAATGAGTTTAAAGTCCCATCTTATTATTGGTGATATAAAAAAGGAATCGGTGGAGGAGATAACAAATAAATTGTGTGGATACACATTTGACGTTGTTGTTGATTTTCTTTCATATAACGTAAAGCAATTGAAGAAAACAGTGGAATGTACTCCATGCAAACAGTATATATTTGTTTCTTCTGCAACTGTTTATGAAAAGCAAGGCGATTCGCATATTTACTGTGAGAACGACCCTAAAGGAAATCGAGGTTGGGACTATTGTTCGCATAAATACGATTGTGAATTAGAATTGGAAAAGCTTGCAAGGGAGAAAAGATTTCATTTTACAATAGTTCGACCTTATGTAACATATAATGAGACCAGATTTCCTTATCAAATTTCGCCTGTAGAATATTATACAATTGTAGATCGAATAAAAAGAGGACGACCTATTCCAATCTGTGGTAACAAACAGACAACAGTTACCGATGCAGGAGATTTTGCAATAGGCATGGTTGGGCTTTTTATGAATCCGAAAGCCTTTGATCAAGCATTTCATATAACAACAGATAAAACAACGACATGGAGACACATTGCAGAATCACTTGCAAACTGCTATGGTAAAAAATGTACATTTGTTGATATCCCAGAAAAAGATTTAGAAAATATATCGAATACTATAATTGATATCTCTGAAATTTTATTAGATAAGGGAAGAGTAATGAAATTCAATAATGATAAGATTAAGAATGCTGTACCAAATTTTTCGGCAGAAATAGAAATTGATCAGTCAATACAAAATATATTCAATTACTTTGAGACCGGTAAAAATTTGAAAATAAACTATTTATGGGCTGGGTGTATGGATAGGTTGATGAAAAAGTATATGAAAAATAGTGCAGGTCAATACAATTTTAATAACATGAAAGAAAGAGTTATGTATCTAGTGGGATATTCAAATTGTTTATGTTCGATTTATTTGTTTGTGCGAAGGGTAAAATGCAAATTTAAGGGGGAGTAGAAAATGAGTATGTCAAGCTTGAAGAAGAATTTTGTATATCAAATTACTTATCAAATGCTAATAGTTATACTCCCATTGATTACGTCTCCATATTTGTCGAGAGTTTTAGGTTCACAAGGGCTGGGTGAATATTCATATTCTTATTCAATTGCTTATTATTTTTCATTGTTTGTGTTGTTGGGAGTAAATAACCACGGGACACGTGAAATAGCAAAGGTGAAGGATGATATAAAAAAAACGTCGGAAGTGTTTTGGGCGATTTATATGTTGCAGATCATAGCGGGGGTGGGGATGTTAGCGCTTTATGCAATAAGTCAAATATTTTTACGAGAAAAAAATACATTGGCATTGATTCAGACATTATATGTAATATCATCAATATTAGATATAAATTGGTTATTTTTTGGTTTGGAAAAATTTAAGGTGACGGTGACTAGAAATTGTATTGTGAAAATTGTGACGGTTTTGTGTGTTTTTATATTTGTAAAATCATCCAAAGATGTAGCTATATATACCTTTATAATGGCAATGAGTTTTCTAGTAAGTCAAATGGTTCTTTGGCCATTTACTCGTGGTAGTATTAAATATACTAAGGTAAGTAGACAAGCAATTTTACAAAATGTAAAACCACTATTAATACTATTTATCCCAGTTGTTGCAGTTAGTATTTTTAAGTATATGGATAAGATAATGCTTGGTGCAATGTATAGTAAAAGAGAATTAGGTTTATATGATAATACTGAAAAGATTGTGTCAATACCAACAGGTATAATTACTGCTGTAGGGGTCGTTATGCTTCCGAGAATATCTAATTTATTGGCAAAGAATAGTGATCATAAAGCTGTGATGAAATATATACAACTATCAATGTCTGGATCAATGATGGTAGCATCTGTAATGGCATTTGGTTTGGCGGGAGTATCTACTACCTTTTCTGTATGGTTTTGGGGAGAGGAGTTCACACGATGTGGGGATTTAATAAAAGCGATTGCAGTGACAGTTATATTTCTTTCTTGGGCTAATGTAATTAGGACGCAGTATTTAATTCCTCAAAATAAAGATAAAATTTTTGTAAATGCCACAATATATGGAGCAATTATTAATTTTATAATTAACTATGTATTAATAAGGCAACATGGAGCATTGGGAACAGTGATAGGAACAGTTGTAGCGGAATTTGTTGTTGCATTTTATCAGACTATTAAATGTAGGAAGGAGTTACCAATCTTAATTTATTTGAAAGAAAGCGTTCCATATTTTGGTGCGGGAACTATCATGTATATAGGAATTCAGTTTGTGTCAAAATTGGAGATTAACAATTTTATATTGCTTGTTATTGAAGTATGTGTAGGTATATTGATATATAGTACAATAATATTTGTATATTTTGTGTTTGTAAAAAAGGTTGATCCTAAAAATATCTGTGAATTGATAAGGAAATGATAAAAATGAAAAATAATTTAATAGTAATTAGTACAATTATGTTTTTGAATTGGATTTTGATTGCCATATATTGTAGGATTGAACGCTTTATAGATGAAAGAAAATTTAAGAGAGAATCAACAATGTCTGTGCAAAGCAATTTAAATGATAATGGAGATAAAGTATCTGTAGTAAAACAACTATATTATTGGAGTAATTCATATTTTTACGGATGGGTTAGATATAATATATTAGTTTTAGGCTATTTTCCTAGTTATAGAGTAAGAAAGATTTTTTACCGAGTAGTATTTGGAATGAAACTTACACGTAAAACAGTTATTTTTGGAAAGTGTGAATTTAGATCTCCATGGAATATTTCGATTGGTAATAGTACTATATCTGCAAATTGTATTTTAGATGGAAGAGGTAAAATTGATATAGGAAATGATGTAGTATTGGGGTCTGGGGTTCATATATGGACAGAAGAACATAGTATAAATGATCCGTATTTTAGAGTCCTCAAGGAAAATATTCAGCCGGTTATTATTGAAAGACATGCGTGGGTGTGTTCTGATACGACAATATTACCGGGAATAACTATAAAAGAAGGAGCTGTTTTGGCGTCAAGAGCGTGTGCTGTCAAAGACTGTGAGGCATACAAGGTATACGGAGGAATACCAGCAAAACAAATAGGTGAAAGGAATAGAGATTTAAGGTATGAATTATCAGGAAAAGTTTCATGGCATTTTATGTAACAATTATTTGCTAGAGGTGATTATATATGGTTTATGATAGAATTGTGATAGGGGCAGGGATATATGGATTATATTCCGCTTGGATATGTGGTAAAAAGGGGCTGAAAACAGCAGTATTAGAAAAAGAATTTGGAGCGTTTCAAAGAGCAACATATATAAATCAAGCAAGAGTGCATATGGGATATCATTATCCGAGATCATTATCTACTGCGAAAAAGTCAGCAGACTATTTTGAACGTTTTTGTGATGATTTTGGATTTTGTATACATAACAAATTTGAGCAAATTTATGCAACGTCATCTCGTTTTTCATGGACATCTGCAAAGCAATTTGAAAAATTTTGTAACGATGCTAATATTTTTTGTAAAAAAATATTAGCTGAAGACTATTTTAAATTGGGTATGTGTGATGGAGCTTTTTTGACAGAAGAATATACTTATGATGCAGAAATATTACGTGATTTTTTTCTGAGTGAATTAGAAAAAATGCCACAGGTAAAAATATATTATGGTTGTAATATACAGGAAATCAAACAAAATAGAAATAGTTATATGATATTATCCAATTCAGGAATGTTTGAATCTGATTTTGTTCTTAATGTAACATATGCTTCTGTTAATCAAATTTTAGAAATGTTAGATTATGAAAAATTTAAAATTAAGTATGAGTTATGTGAGATTATATTATGTGAGGTAAATGATAAGCTTAAAGACATTGGATTAACTGTAATGGATGGTCCTTTCTTCTCAATAATGCCGTTTGGGAAAACAGGGTATCACTCGTTAACGTCAGTTTCTTTTACACCACATATGACTAGCTATGGAGCATATCCATCCTTTACTTGTCAGAGTGAGGTTAAGGATGGATATTGTCAAGAATTGAATTTAGGAAATTGCAATACTTGTCAATATAAACCGGTATCTGCATGGGAGTATATGTCAAAACTTGCCATGAAATATATGAGAGAGGAATTTGAATTTAATTATGTTAAGTCACTTTATTCAATGAAACCGATACTTAAATCGTCAGAAGTAGACGATTCACGACCAACTGTCATAAAACTGGCAAATAAAAATCCTATGTTTGTTAGTGTGCTTTCAGGAAAAATAAATACGGTTTACGATTTGGATGAAATTTTATTGTGAGGTATAGTATGGAGAAAGAAAATAAATTTATTTCAGCTGTTGTATATATGTACAATGAACAAAAAAATATTCAGAATTTTATCAAATGCTTACATCATTATCTAAGTACACGCTTTGCTAAATATGAAATTATATGTGTAGATGATGCTTCTTCAGATGAGAGTGTTAGTAGAGTAAAAGATATTGTTAAAAATGAAAAGCTTGCTAATGTATCACTTATTTCTATGGATATATATCAAGGAAGAGAATTAGCAATGGAGGCAGGTGTAGACCTAAGCATAGGTGATTATGTTTATGAACTGGAGTGGATTGATATGTATGATCCGGAACATTATGAAGATGTTCTTTGGAAAGCGTATGTCACAGCGTTGCAAGGATATGATATTGTTTCGTGTCCGTCAGTAGGTCCTAAAACAGCATCAACATCAATATTTTATAAAATATATAATAATTGTAGTTTGAGTTATATTCCGTTGGTTCCAGAAAGATTCAGAATTGTGACTAGACGAGCTATTAACCGTGTTTCAAGAATGAACAAAACTATAGTGTATAGAAAAGCGTTGTATGCAAATTGCGGATTAAAAGGAACTATTCTTGGAATTCCAGAAAGTAGCAGAAATGATACTCAAAAGAATGTAAAAAGAAATAAAAGTAAACTTGGTACAACTGTTTTGCTTTCGTATACAGCTTTTTATCAAAAAATTGCAAGCGCTATTGGTGGCGTGTTAATTATAAACTTATTTTTTTCAATAATCAATTTCTTGTATCAGTTCATAATAAATGAAGGTATTGGAATTCTATCAGAAATTTGGTTGTTAAATTCGTTTTTTGCTATAATAATAGGGAGTATGCTTGGCATTGCTTTAAAATATTTAGAATTGATTTTAGAGTTAGTCTTGAAAAAGGAAAACTATGTAGTTGGATCTGTTGATAAATTGGTTAATAGTGAAAAATAGGGTGTTGAATATGGTTCAAAATAGTGCATTGGTTGGATATGGAGATTGGGGAAAAATAGTGATGAGATATATTGTTCCTGAAAATGGTTTTTTGTTAAAAAAAATTTTTTCTAGAACATATAATGAAAATGAGATGTTTACTACTTCATTAGAAAACATAGCTAATGATTCTGAAATATCAGTAGTTTTTTTGACAACTCCAATTGAAACGCACGTGGAATTGATAGAGTATTTTATGCGTCATGGGAAACATGTATTTTGCGAAAAGCCTTTATCTTGTGATTACAAAAAAACATGTGAGTTGGTGGATTATGCAGAAAAAGTGGGTAAAGTTTTGTTTGTAGATTATACATTTTGTTATTCGCCCTCGATTCTTAAAATTAGAGAATTGATTAGTCTACTAGGTGAAATTCGGCATGTTGATGCTGAGTTTTTGCAATTTGGAAAATTTTATAATAATAATGTATTATCAGTTATTGGAATTCATTGGATTGCAGTTATAAAAATGTTATTCAAAAAGCAAATAAAAGTTAAGGATATTAAAGCGGATTATTATATAAAGGGTCATCCCAATTATATTTGTGCTGAGTATGAGACGGATACTTATACAATAAATTTAAGAGCAAATCTGTTATCGGCGAATAAGTATAGAAGAATAATTATATATGGTAATAATGGAACGTTAGTTTATGATACTTCTGCGAGCAATACTATTTCACTTATTCAGTTTGATAATAATGTTAAAAAGAAAGAATTGTATTTTAATTTTGATGAAAACAATAATTTGAGAAATTCTGTAAGATATTTTAAAAATATAATTGATGGAGAAAGTAATTTAGTAGATATTAAGGATACAGAACATTTACTCTATGATTCAATTAGTTTTTTGGGGGGGGAGTGGTAAATGAGACATGAGATAGGTTTGACAACAAAAAAAGATATGATAAATCCATTAGTAAGTATTGTAACACCATGCTATAACGGTGAAAAATTTCTTGATAATTATTTTGAAGCAATATTATCACAAACCTATTCCAATATAGAGCTAATCTTAGTGAATGATGGTTCGACAGATGGGTCTGACGCAATCATTCGATCGTTTGAAAAAAAAGTTTTAGATAAAGGGATACGCTTCATATATATATATAAAGAAAATGAAGGTCAAATGAAAGCTGTCCAAGATGGTGTGTTGACATCGACAGGAGACTTTTTAACATGGCCAGACGTCGATGATATAATGAATGCTACTTATGTTGAAGAAAAAGTGGAACAATTTATTAATCATCCAGAAGCAGATATATTGATTAATCCATCAATAATATACGATTTTGACAATCCGAATAAGTCAATAGGACAAGCATGGAGAAAACCATTTAAAGATAAAAAAGATCTTATTATTAGATTTATAGAAGACAGTGATGCGGGGTATATGCCAGGATCATATATGCTGAGAATGAGTTCGTTTTGTAAAATATATACTGATAAGCAGTTTTTCTGCGGAATAAAGGCTGGTGTAGCTATTCCTCTTGTATTCCCATTCATTTATAGCGGACAAGCTATTTATTATAATAAGGGATTATACAAATATTTTATTCATGAACATAATCAGCATTCTATGAATGGAGAACGTGATCTTAATAATCTCGAAATATTATATAGTGAAACAATAAAATATATACCAGTTTCAGAAGTTGAAAAACAAGAGCTTAAGGAGCGAATAGAAAATAGATGTTTACAATTAAAATTAGGTTATGCATATCATATGCAGAATAAGCAGGCATTTTATAGTATTAAGAAATTGTTGAAAAGGAAAAATGCGTATCGTTTAAAAGATAGAATAAAAGAAGTGTGCTTGAATTTAGGTATCATCAGATGATTTTTTATTCAAAGATAATAGAATTCAAAGATTTCTTAGTTTAACTTATATTAAGTGA
>JAHHTS010000043.1 GCA_020024475.1 Oscillospiraceae bacterium | reverse complement strand
CATAAAATAGCATTATAATATAATAAACATATTTATTGCTATAAATATACTTAAAGTCAAAAAGAAATTATTTTAGTATTTTTATTATAAATACTTAAAAATATATAATAAATTTTAATTGCTAAAAGCTTTAAAGGAATAAAAAATGCAATATCCAATAAGAGTGGCGCAGGTGTTAGGAAACATGAACACTGGTGGCGTAGAGTCTATTGTTATGAACTATTACCGTGCCATAGATAAAACAAAAGTGCAGTTTGATTTTTTTCTCAGTAAGGATAGTGCTTTTCCTCAGCGAGAAGAAATCGAAAATTTGGGTGGCAGATTTTACTTTTTACCAAGCTACACCAAAATTTTCAAATATCAAAAAACCTTGAAAAAGATATTAAAAGAAAACAATTACAAAATAGTTCATAGTCATCTAAGCACTATGAGTATTTTTCCATTGTTTGCGGCTTTTCGCGCTAATGTGCCTCATAGAATCTGCCACAATCACTCAACTGCAAGTTGGGCAGAGCCTAAAAAAACATTACTTAAATATATTTTGCGTCCATTTAATAAAATATTCTCTACAGATTATTTTGCCTGTGGAGAAAAAGCTGGTATTTGGATGTATAAACAAAAATGTTTCAATAATGGAAGCGTTTATATCATGAACAACGCAGTAGATACGGATATTTTCAAGTTTAATTGCCAGTATAGAGAAGAAATAAGAAAAGAATTTAATATAAATCCAAATGAATTTGTAATCGGGAATGTTGGTAGGTTGTGCATACGGAAAAATCAAGAATTTTTAATAAATGTTTTTAAAGATATTTTAAAACAAAAGCCTAACGCCAAGCTTTTACTGGTTGGAAATGGTGAGCTTGAAAAAAAACTGCGAACTCAAGTATCAGAATTAAATATTGAAAACAGTGTGATTTTTGCAGGGGTTAGAAACGATACCAATAAATTCTACTCAGCGTTTGATGTTTTTTGTCTACCTAGCAATTACGAGGGTTTGCCAGTTGTTGTGGTGGAAGCAGCTTGTGCTAATTTACCTATAATAGTTTCACAAAATGTAAGTGATGAACTGAAATGTTTTTCAAGTCTAAAGAAGATAAATTTAGTTGATAAAGAATGGATAAATGCGATTTTATCCAGCAAAAAAAGAGAAAACGATGTTCATAAATACGATATAAAATTGGCTGCAAAGAATCTTCAGTCTATTTATATCAATTATGCGGAGAGCTAAATTTTATATATATGAGAAGCTATTCATGAATTTAATTAAATAATAAAATGGGATGGTCTAGCCATCCTTTTTATTTTTACGAAACTATTTATATTTTCTAAAATATTTCCCAATAATTTTATTTTTTTAATTTTTTAATTTTATCATAGCTAATAACCAAAATCTAACGCATAATTGCAACAATAAACTATAACAGTTATAAACATGCACAAGATGTATAAGCGAAGATTAAAACTTATTTTTATCTTCAAAATAAACCAGAATATCATACTATACAGCACCAAAAATAAAGAGTTAACAGACAAATATTGTTGCTAAAATTAGTTCTTTATCGTATAGTTACAAACAATCATATATGTTTGTTTTACATCCACTATCACACAAAATATTGAAAATTGATATAAAATATAGTATTATATATAGTGATATTTTACTTTTCATATAAGGTATCACCAAATAGTAAATAACTGAAAACTTTATGAGTTTTCGGAGGAGGAAATAAAATGAAATTAGGTATTGTAGGCTTGCCAAATGTAGGTAAAAGTACACTGTTCAACGCAATAACAAATGCAGGTGCAGCTAGTGCAAACTTCCCATTTTGCACAATCGAGCCAAATGTAGGTGTGGTGGCTGTTCCAGACGAACGCTTGGACAAACTGGCTGAAATGTACAATCCAAAAAAATATACCCCAGCAACAATAGAATTTGTTGATATTGCAGGTCTTGTTAAAGGCGCTAGCCATGGCGAAGGCCTTGGTAACAAATTCTTAAGTCATATTCGTGAAGTTGATGCAATTATCCATATGGTGCGTTGCTTTGACAGTGATGATATTATACATGTTGAGGGTACGGTTGATCCACTTAGAGATATAGAGACTATCGACCTTGAACTGGTCCTTTCTGACCTTGAAATTGTTCAGCGCCGTATTGATAGAACAAAAAAGGCAGCGAAAGGTGACAGAAGTCTAGGTGACTTGATTGTTATGCTTGAAAGACTTGAAGAATATCTCGGTGAAGGCAAAAATGCTCGTGGTTTTGAGCTTCTTAATGAAAAAGAAGAAGAATGGTTTAAAGAAATGCCACTTCTTTCTGCAAAACCTGTAATCTACGCTTGCAATCTTTCAGAAGACGATCTTCTAGCAGGCATCGAACAGAACCCTTATTATCCAATAGTAGTTAAAAAAGCGGAAGAAGACCATAGTGGTTGTTTACCAATCTGTGCTAAAATTGAAGAAGATGTAAATGGTCTTACAAGAGAAGAAAAGAAAGAGTTTCTTTCAGAGCTTGGCCTTGAAATTTCTGGTCTTGATACGCTTATTCAGGAAAGCTATTCACTTCTTGGTCTTATCAGTTTCCTTACAGCTGGTCCAGAAGAAGTAAGAGCATGGACTATTACAAAAGGCACAAAAGCACCTCAGGCAGCAGGTAAAATCCATTCAGATTTTGAAAGAGGTTTTATCCGAGCTGAAATTATCGCTTATGATGACCTTATGTCTTGTGGCAGCATGGTTGCAGCTAAAGAAAAAGGGCTTGTTCGTAGCGAAGGTAAAGAATATGTTATGAAAGATGGAGATGTAACACTTTTCCGTTTCAATGTATAATTTCCCTTGTAATAACAAGGAATGGAGGTTTTGATTATGTTTTTTATATTACCACTAATTATAAATTTTCTTGTAATATTTTTTATTTACTCAATTGCAAAAAAGACTATAAGCCATAAACCAGTTAACAAAAACACAATACAAACCTATAATGGTCGAAGCTATAACACCGCTTCAAATATGACTGAGCCTAACACAAATAAACAACTTAAAGCCTCACAACTACAAACAAATACAATAAATACATCTAATAACGAATCCGAACGGAAAAAATATAATTTGCATGGTTCGTTCAAAAATAATGAATTTGATACATACCAAGCAAAAGGAGTAAAAAAAGACTTTGTATCCGGGTATGATAAAAAATACTCATCTAGAACTGTGCGTCATAACCATAGTCAGGATATGCAGTATAGTCATACATATGATGGGCATGAACCATGGGATAGTTGCCTACCAAAAGAAAAAGACCCATGGGATAAAAATTTTAGAGCCTAAAAACAAATATTTGTCATTTTAAGGCAACACAAAACTAAAGGAGAATATATGGATAAAATCGGTGTTATAGGTGCGATGCCAGAAGAAGTTGTTTTGCTTAAAAACCGTCTGGCTAATGTAAGCAGCGAAAAATTAGCAGGTCTTGAAATTTTCAAAGGTCAGCTTCACGGAAAAACAGTTTATGTTTGCCAAAGTGGTATGGGCAAAGTTGCGGCTGGTGCAGCAACGCAGCTTCTTATAACAAAATATGGCATTGAGGCAATTATCAACAGCGGTATTGCAGGAAACATGACAAGTAAGATAAGTGTAGGTGATGTTGTTATTTCAAAAGAAGTAATATATCACGACGCTGAAATTTCTATGATAAGCCAGCATTATCCTAATATGAATAGCTACTTTGCAAATGAAAATATGATTAATGCAGCCGAAAAAGCTTGTGCAGAAACAAAAACAAATTATATCGTTGGAAAAATTGCGACAGGTGATAAATTTATTGGTGAAACCAGCATAAAAATGCAAATCAAAGAGTTTTGCAACCCTGACTGTGTTGAAATGGAAAGTGCTGCAATAGCTCATATTGCTTGCAAGAATGATATTCCGTTTCTTATTATCCGTTCAATGAGCGATGATGCAGACGAAGCGGGTAGAGAAAAACTTGTTGTAAAGCAGTTCGATATTTCAGAATACTGCGATAAAGCAGCTGACATATGCGAGCTTTGCATCAAATATTGTTAATCGATTTTGTCAGAGTTTTATATTAGTTGTTACATGGAGGTTCATCATGAAAAAAAATGATGTTAGAAAGAAAAGAATTACCTCTATACTTATCACTTCATTAATTGTGGTTATCGGTGCATTCGCACTAAAAGGCATTCCTACCGGCACAATAAACAAGATGAAAAAGGTTGAAAGCGTTACGGTAACTCGTTTTGTGAATGAGAAAGAGGAAACCACCACAATCACACGAGAAGATGACCAACAAGACAAAGAGAAAAATAAACCTTTTATGCGTTTTGAACTGTCAAAAAATATGATAAATATGATTACATATTTACCTATTCCTACAGAAAATTTTAAGCCTGACTATACATATACATTCAATATGAAAAATGGAAAAGTTAAAGAATACAAAATAAGCAAAAACTTTGTATCTATAAATGGTAAATGTTTTAAACAGCACCCAAAAAGTGAATATGAAACATTCAAGAATATAACAAATCATATGTATTTTGGCGACAAATAAAAAAGACATCTCCAATAAGGAGATGTCTTTTTTATTTATATAATTTAACTATTTTTTGATTTAGCTACAATTAGATTCAAGATAAATAAAACTGGAAGTATTAAAATATTCAAATAACAAACATCAAATATTGTCGGCATATTTAATACAGATTCTGGAATAACAAGTATTAAAAACAACATTGTCAAAATAAGAATAGCATTTGAATATAGAATAAAGTTAGTAAGTCCACTAAATTTGTGTTTGTTGAAAATTAAAAATAAATCATAAATCAAAAATGCTACTGTACAAGCCAAGAAAACATTAAGCAAAAAGCTAAATATAGGATTGTACTTCCGCATGAATGCATTCATTTCTTCCATAAGGTTATTTTTAAGAAAACCATCAATTTTTAATCTTGAGTAAATCATCAGCACCGGTCTTAGCAGTAAAACCACAGCATATATAATCTTTAGTGATAATGATTGTTTCTTATTTTCTAACATACTTAACACCTCCAACTTCTAGTACATACAGGAATATTATACTATACAAGATTATTTAACGGGTAGATGATACTTCAATAAAAAACTATTAACACGATATGTAATTGTTTTTCCATTTTATGATATGCTATTGGAATATGTTAGAGTAGATGCTAAAAATGCACTTCCGTGAAGAGTAGTAAAGTGTTCTGAACTATCGAACATGCACCACTATATTCCGTAAGAATCATCCAATGTTACAGTACAATTCAACTAATACTGTACCTCAGCTTCATTTCTTCCATTTCTTTCTAGCACATATCCTCCATAAAATCGAGTAAATGTATCTGTTCCACCAACAGCTAAAGGACTCACATCAGAAATATAATATTTTTCTACCATTAAAATATTTTCATATAAATATAAACATATTTCATAGTCATTCATTTTTGCTGTTTCAATGTCAAACTTGTGAGTTCTATCTTCTCCATCAAATGAAAATATTTTATGTTTTACATTTATATCTTTTAAATCTTTCACAAAACTAATCCTACTTTCGATTGGAATAAAATTGTTTTGTAATGCACCGGCTTTGAATTACAGCTACAAGGAATAAAAATATATGCAAACTTCTAATAATCTTTTTTGAGTATGGTATTCCTTCTTAAAATATAATATGATATATAGTATCTTATTGTCTTTATATTATCATACAAAAGCAAATAAATCAACAATAATATATATTTTTAATTCAAATATCCATAATTGTCAATATTTATCGAAAAACAAAAGGGCACGGTGTACATCCGTGCCCTTTTAACTATATAGTTTTATGTTTTGTAAGTTTTATCTTACAATTTTTACCTATTATATTGAATTATTTATACAATTCAACAAGTTTTGTAAGGTAATCGTATCTGTCCATAGCAGCTTTTTCGTTAGCTTCGAAGAGTTTTGCAGCTCTTTCTGGGTTAGCTGCTTTAAGACGAGCATAACGAGCTTCATTCATCAAGAATTCCTGGTAACCGCCCTTAGGTGCTTTAGAATCAAGTGTGAATGGGTTTTTGCCTTCTGCTTTGAGTGTTGGGTTGTAACGGAACAAGTTCCAGTAACCTGTATCAACAGCTCTCTTAATTTCAGCCTGGCTGTTTGTCATACCGCCCTTGATAGAGTGCATTTCACATGGAGCGTAACCGATAACAAGAGATGGACCATTGTAAGCTTCTGCTTCTGTCATAGCTTTGATTGTCTGGTTCATATCAGCACCGATACCAATCTGTGCAACATAAACATAGCCGTAGCTCATAGCGATAGAAGCAAGGTCTTTTTTGCCAACAGCTTTACCAGCTGCAGCGAACTGAGCAACCTGACCAAGTTTTGAAGATTTAGAAGCCTGACCACCTGTATTTGAGTAAACTTCTGTATCAAATACCATAACGTTTACATCTTCGCCTGAAGCGAGAACATGGTCAAGACCGCCAAAGCCGATATCGTAAGCCCAACCGTCGCCACCGAAAATCCAAATAGATTTCTTAGCAAGGTATTCTTTATCTTTAAGAATTTCTGCACAATATGGGCAATCTGGTGTAGATTCGAGGATAGCAACAAGTTTGTTTGTAGCAACTTTGTTAGCTTTACCATCGTTGTATGTTGCAAAGTATTCATCGATAGCTGCTGCTTTTTCTTCTGAAGTAGTAACTTCACGAAGTTCTCTCAATTTACCTGCAAGTCTTTCACGAATAGCTTTCTGACCTGTGTAAATACCGAAACCGAATTCAGCGTTATCTTCAAACAAGCTGTTAGCCCAAGCTGGACCGTGACCATCTTTGTTTGTTGTGTAAGGTGTAGCTGGTGCAGAACCGCCCCAAATTGATGAACAACCTGTTGCGTTAGCAATGTACATTCTGTCACCGAAGAGCTGTGTAATAAGTTTTGCATAAATTGTTTCTACACAACCTGCACAAGCGCCTGAGAACTCGAGCAATGGCTGTTTGAACTGGCTACCTTTTACGCTAGTTTCAGCAAATGGCAATTCTTTAACGCTAGCACTTTCAACAACATAGTCAAATGCTTCCTGCTGGTCAAGCTGTGATTCCTGGCCAACCATTGTAAGAGCTTTTGTTTTAGCTGGACATACGCTTGCACATACGCCACAACCCATACAATCGAGTGGGCTAATAGCCATAACGAATGTAAGTTCTTCACAGTCTTTACCAATCATTTTTGGTGCTTTTCTCATAGAAGCAGGAGCTGCTGCTACTTCTTCTTTAGTAAGAGCAAATGGACGGATAGCTGCGTGTGGACATACATAAGCACACTGGTTACACTGAATACAGTTTTCTGGAATCCACTGTGGAACATCAACTGCAACACCACGTTTTTCAAATGCTGACAAGCCAAGTGGGAATGTACCATCTTCAGCGCCTACGAATGTAGATACTGGGAGGCTATCGCCGTTGTTAAGAGAAATTGGTTCAACGATTTCTTCGTTGAAGTGTTTCTGCATTTCGCTTGTGTATTTGTTATTTGATGGAGCTTTAGGAGCATCTTCAGCTGTTGCCCATGAAGCTGGAACATCAATTTTAACAAGAGCATCTTTACCAATATCGATAGCTTTGTAGTTAAGTTCAACGATATCCTGACCTTTTTTGCTGTATGATTTAAGTGCAGCTTTTTTCATGTAGTCAACTGCTTCGTCAACTGGCAAGATGTTTGCAAGAGCGAAGAAAGCAGACTGCAAGATTGTATTTGTACGTTTACCCATGCCGATTTCTTTAGCAAGATCAATAGCATTGATTGTGTAAACATTGATATTGTTTTTAGCGATGTATCTCTTAGCTACTGCTGGGAGGTGGTGATCCAATTCTTCTGGAGTCCACTGACAGTTGATAAGGAATGTACCGCCTGGTTTAACATCTCTAACCATTGCGAAGCCCTTGATAATATATGAAGGGTTATGGCAAGCAACAAAGTCAGCTTTGTTGATATAATATGTTGATTTGATTGGTGTATCGCCGAAACGCAAGTGAGAAATTGTTACACCACCTGTTTTCTTTGAGTCATACTGGAAGTATGCCTGAACATATTTTTCAGTATGGTCACCGATAATTTTGATTGAGTTTTTGTTAGCACCAACAGTACCATCACCGCCGAGGCCCCAGAACTTACATGAAACGATTGATTTGTTTGCAGTAGCTGGAACTTCTTCTGGGAGTGGAAGAGAGAGGTTTGTAACATCATCTTCGATACCAACTGTAAAGTTAGCTTTTGGTGTTTCAAGAGCAAGGTTGTTGTATACAGCAAAGATGCAAGCTGGAGTTGTATCTTTTGAACCAAGACCATAACGGCCACCAACAACTGTTCTGCCTTCCATTTTGCCTTCGATAGCCAATGCTGAAACAACATCGAGGTAAAGTGGTTCGCCAAGTGAACCTGGTTCTTTTGTTCTATCGAGAACAGCGATTTTCTTAGCTGTTTCTGGAATAGCAGCGATAAGGTGTTTAGCTGAGAATGGGCGGTAAAGTCTTACTTTTACAAGACCAACTTTTTCGCCATGTTCGAGCATATAGTCGATAACTTCTTCAGCTGTGTCACATACAGAACCCATAGCGATGATAACTCTTTCAGCATCTGGAGCACCGTAGTAGTTGAAGAGTTTGTAATCTGTGCCAAGTTTTGCATTAACTTTGCCCATGTATTCTTCTACAACCGCTGGGAATGCATCATAGAATCTGTTTGCAGCTTCTTTAGCCTGGAAGAAGATATCGCCGTTCTGAGCTGTACCACGGAGAACAGGTCTTTCTGGGTTCAATGAACGATGACGGAATTCATCAACTGCGTCCATATCAACCATTTCTTTTAGGTCTTCATAGTCCCAAACTTCGATTTTCTGGATTTCGTGTGAAGTACGGAAGCCATCGAAGAAGTTGATAACTGGAACACGGCCTTTGATTGTTGCAAGGTGAGCAACAGCGCCAAGATCCATAACTTCCTGTGGGTTAGATTCTGCCAACATTGCATAGCCTGTCTGACGACATGCATACACGTCTGAGTGGTCACCGAAGATGTTAAGAGCATGTGCAGCAACTGTACGAGCTGAAACATGAATTACGTTTGGAAGCAATTCGCCAGCGATTTTGTACAAGTTTGGAATCATCAGGAGCAAGCCCTGTGATGCTGTGTAAGTTGTTGTCATAGCACCTGACTGCAATGAGCCATGTACTGTACCTGCAGCACCAGCCTCAGACTGCATTTCTACAACTTTAACTTCTGTGCCAAAAATGTTTTTTCTGCCACCAGCTGACCAAATATCTGTCTGGTCTGCCATAACAGAGGATGGTGTGATAGGGTATATACCAGCTACTTCTGTGAAAGCATAGCTAACGTGAGCGGCAGCTGTATTACCATCCATGGAAATTCTTTTTCTTGCCATTGGATTTTTCCTCCTTATATTAGGGCATAATTATGCCTTTTTTACAAGTATCATTTTATCACTATTGATTGGTCTTGTAAAGAAAATAGCGATTATTTCATTACAAAAAATAAAAATTCGTCATATTCAATATTTTTTCAGTAGAAGTGTCTAAATTTATTTGGAATTTTTTAATCTTTTGCATACATTTACGAGTTTTATTTTGTTGTTTGTGATAAAATTAGCAATTTATTTTTGTCATAATGTCCATTATTTGACATTAAACTATACAGATGATAATATATTTATATATTTCACTCTTGAAAGGAGAACTTTGAAATGGATCCCGATGGGACTATGTTTTTTATTTTAAACTTAATTATTAGTTTTATTTTGTGCCTATACACAGCAGCTAAAATCAGGCAGGAAGATGACGATGAGTTTATTCTTGGGTTTTCACCTAGCCAAGCTAGTGGATTTATTCTATATGCGGTTAACATATGGGCTTTAAGCACATATACTTTGCCAAAAATGGAGTTATATCCTAGTATTGCTATGTGGGCATTATTTATTATTGTAGCAACTTTTCTTCCGTTCAGTTTAGGACTGGCAATTGATGAAAAGTTAACAGTAGTAACAAAACTACTTTCACCTATAATTACATTGTTAAATAACACAATCACATTTATTATTCTTTTGCCTGCACGAATAGTTTTTAAGGCATTTAGACTTAAAGCCGATGATGATGTTACACAACAAGACATTATGGATATGGTGGAAGATGCTCACGAAGATGAAATTCACAATGACCAAAAAGAGATGATTGAAAACATATTTGAGTTAGATGATACTCGCGCCAGTGAAATTATGACGCACAGAACAGATGTTTACGCTCTTAATGGAAATAACACTTGTGCTGAAATTATTGATGAAATAATGGAAGAAGGCTTTTCAAGACTTCCGGTATATGATGGAACAATCGATACTATTGTTGGTGTTCTTTATACAAAAGATTTGCTTAAAGTTATCGGTGATGAAAACAAGATGAATAAGCCCATCAGAAACTTTACACGTACTGCGATGTTTGTACCAGAGGCTTGTGAGGCAAGACAGCTTCTTGTAGAATTTAAGAAAAATCACAATCAAATTGCTATTGTTGTTGATGAATATGGTGGAACAAGTGGTATTGTGACCATGGAAGACATTCTTGAAGAAATCGTTGGCAATATTCAAGATGAATACGATGACGAAGAAGAAATTAGTGTAG
Source organism: Oscillospiraceae bacterium (assembly GCA_020024475.1). GTDB lineage: Bacteria > Bacillota > Clostridia > Oscillospirales > Ruminococcaceae > RGIG3102. The sequence goes on along the minus strand of JAHHTS010000043.1, from coordinate 8,102 downwards.
AAAACTCAGATGGTTCATACACCTGTTTAGCTTCAATGGATGTTGACGATATGCTTGCACTTTTCGATATAGAAAGAGATGATGAGGAGGAAGAAGATTTTGACAGTCTTGGTGGCCTTATAATCGATAAATTATCAAGAATTCCTACGGCAGATGATAGTCCTGAAATAGAATATCGTGGACTGATAATTAAAGTTGTCCAGGCTGCTGACAGAAGAATTGAAAAAGTAAAAGTACATAAAAAAGATGATGATGCGCAATAGTTTAAAAATAAGATAACATATTAGAATGTATATTTATATAATTATATACAAGAAATTGTTAAATAGTTGGTTTTTTCAAACAATATTGTCTGTATTTTTATTCAGAGTGTTTATAAATAAAATATTAAGGGCTTATAAATTAAAAATAATTATAAGTCCTTTTTATTTGGTAAATTTCATTTTTATATTTAATTTCCAGTAAACTATTAAAGCATATAATCAAAACATATTATTAACAAAACATAAAATGAGTAAATTTTCAAAAAAATAAAAAATATTCAAATGTTTATAATACCATGTTATAATAAAATAATCTTTGTAATCACAACAATATTTGATTACAGCACCTATAAAGTTATATAGTTTTGCTTATGTACGGTTTCGTGGTGGAATGCCTGTAAGAAGAAAGATATGTGGAATGCCTGTAAGAAGAAAGATATCCTGAGTTTTTCAATCAATAAATTGGCAACTGTGCACTAAGTTTCAAACAACACACATCAAACTTGCAAAACACATTCTAAATATGAATATTTTAATAAAAGCAGAATAATTCCACATAACAAAGGCACTTATCATTTTGATAAGTGCCTAACTTTTTATAAATAAGATTTTGAAAAGCAATATTTATTATATAATTATTTTCCAAGCAATTCTTTTGCTTTCAAAATAGCTACAAGGGTTTTACCATCTTTTATGGTGCCGTCCATACACATCGACCAAGCATCTTCGAAAGAATATTTATATGTTGTAACAAACTCATCATCATCAAAATCTGTTTTGCCTTGTGTTAGTCCTGTAGCAAGATAAATATAAATTTTCTCACTGCAAAAACCAACAGTAGGCCAACATTCACCTAAATTTATGTAGTGCTTAGCAGTAAAACCAGTTTCTTCTCTTAATTCTCTTTTCGCAGCCTCAAAAGGATCTTCGCCTTTTTCGAGTTTTCCGGCTGGAATTTCTAACACTTCAGTTTCAAAAGGGGAACGAAACTGTCTTATAAGAAAAACATTTCCATCTTCATCTACAGGCAAAACCGCTGCACCACCATTGTGCAAAACAATTTCTCTTTTTTGCTCTTTTCCATTTTCAAGAATAACATCTTTTGTTTTTACAGTCAAAATTCTACCGGTAAAAACTGTTTCTTCATTCAAAGTTTTTTCAAAATGTGCCATTTTACGCCTCTTTTTTCTCGGTTACAAGTTGATATGGAGTGAATGGATTTTTTTCGCTTTCAATTACAAAAACCTCCACTCCAAGTTCTTTTTGTGCATACCGTTTTACTAAATCGATATTGTGATAATCTAAATACACATTAGATTTATCGACACAATCAACTATTGGTCTTGTCAAACCATATTTTTGCAAAGCCTCATTCCTATGTGGAGCTTGACTGAGCCATCCACCGAAGGCCACTATATTTGAATAAAAATTATCTGTGCGTGGATTCCAAACATCAAATCCCGCTGCGACATTTATTGAATCTGTGGCGAGAAGATATAAGTTTTTCTTGTCATCGCTCATACTATCAAAATATTGTTGTTCGCTATGTGACCATTCTCTATAATTAGGTGCATCAACCATCAATTTACTATAAGCAGGGCGACTGAGATAAATAATTAGAACAAAGGACAGTAGTGGAATAATCATATTTTTTGAAAATTCCGGAGCTGAATCTGGGACACTATAAAATATATAAATAACAAAAGTCCAAATTAAACTCATTTGAACCCAAGATGGCAACCTTCCTTTATAAATAAGATAAAACAATAAAATTCCGCAAACTATACCTATACCGATAATCTCAAAAACGCCCTTGTTTGGTCGCATATGTAAAAACGCAATAACCACAACAACCCAAAACATATAATCATACATTTTTCCAGAAAGCATATCCACTAATGTTCGTGCTGTCTTTTTGAAGGCTTCTATGAAGCTCATATTTGGTACAGAATCTGCAAGTGTTAAAATATATTCTGCAGTAAAATGCTCTGGGTCATAAAAATCCCAGTTATTAAGCATTTCATAATCCACATCGCTTACACCAATTTCAGCAAAAGAGTTTACATCAGAATCAAGGCGATAAACCTTGAAATCACTGTACTGTGTTCTGGCGTTGTTGTACTGTGCAAAATTTTTCCAGCCATCATCAATCTGATAGGCTAAAATATCCGCAAATTTAGCTCCAAAAACCACAGCAAAAAGGATAGCCATTGTGATTATCGCATTCTTTTGTTTTTTTCGGTCAATAGAGAAAAATTTATAAAGTAAAATCACACCGGACATTCCGCCAACTAGATAAAAGCTCTGCCAGCGAATTAAACTTCCCATAAGAGCTAAAAAAATTCCTATCCAGGTCATCTTATCTATTTTACCTAAATTATCAGTTATAAGCAAAAGGCCGGCTGTCAATATAATCGTACTACATTCCGTATACTGAAATGAATAAAAAATATGCTCCGCAAAAGCTATCATAATAGTTGCGCTGACGATTATTCCTTGAATAGCACCTAGTCTTTTCATAAGTATATGAACAATCACAGATATACTTACCACTACTAGTAAAAGCTGAACAATTACATACCAATTAGCCATTTTAAGTGCGTATAGTGGCCTTAAAATTACAGAGAACAGAACATTCACATAAACCATATGGATTGTATCGCCATATGCACCAGCCGCAATATTTGAAAGTGTGGCATCGTCATTTGTTTGATATCTTATTCCGAAAACCGACAAAATAATTATACAAGTTATAAACGGAATAGCTATCGAAACAATTAAATTAAGCCATTTTAATGAATTTATTTTTTCGTTTAAATTTTTCATTTTTATTTTGTATTTGAATCAACTCCAGCACTGCCAAGATATGCATTAGCACCTTGTGAAATATGAACTGTGCCGTCCATTTCGACAAGTATACATTCCGCGTTATCCAATTCATTGATAAAATTCATAGCTTCATCAGGTTTCATAAGAAAAACAGAGGTTGAAAGTGCATCTGCAACTCCACTATCCTCACAAATTATGGAAACACCCTGGTAAACTTCTTCCGGATATAGTGTAACCGGGTCAACAATATGGTGGTATCTCTTACCTTCGATAACCATAAATCGCTGATAGCCGCCCGAACATACAAGTGACATATCTGTATTAAAATACGCCATATCTATATTACCAGCTATTTTTTGGAAATTTTCATCAACAGCAGGATTTTCGATACCTATACCCCAGCGCTGTCTTCCATCTTTTGGGTGACCATGTGTTTTTACATTTCCACCTGCCGAAATAGCATAATTATCATATTTTTCATTTAATTTATCGCATATAATTTCTGTGGCAAAACCTTTTGCAACTGCCCCTACATCAAGCTGAACCTCTGGATCAGTGATAAAAACAGTGTTATTTTTATCATCTATTTCAATACAGTTTATATCTGTGTGCTTAGCTTTTTCTTTAAGAAGTTCAATATCTGGTAGTTGGATTTCAATTTTTTCTCCATCCTTCAAATTTTCTCTTTTTGCATCGTATTCATCACGAACATCATGCCAAACACGAAGAACGCTGCCCATTGCAACATTCATTTTTCCATTGCTTTTTTCATACCATTCTTTTGAAAATTTAAGAAGGTCGATTATTTCCTGTTCAACTTCAACAGGTTTAACCCCCGCATTGTCATTGATTGTTTTTATATTGTTTATGCCGTCATAACTATCGTAAATATTATATAATTTGTTAAGATAAATATAGTTATCACCAATGAATTGAGCCATTTCATCAAATGCTTCTTGACTAGGCTGATAACTTATCACACTGATAACTGTATCAAAAGGCCCTATCATCATTGTAGAATATTTTTCAAATTTTGGTGTGCAACCTGTAAATATCAAAGTTGCAGCAACAACAGACATAATAATGCTACTTATTTTCTTCATATTTTTTCCTTTATATTAAAATTTTTATGTAATCTATATTATATAACATATAAATACTTTTGGCTACAACTATATTTTATTTTTACACATGTGAAAAACATATGTTTTTCTTGTGAATACATATTGAAGTTTAATATATGTAAGAGTATAATAATTTTAACATATTAAATCGGTTAAACCGATATTTTCAAAGGAGGATATCATGGATAAAGAAATGCTTAAAAAGAAAGTTTGTGACGCAATAGATGCAAACAGAGAAAAAATATACGAAATAGGTCATTCAATCTACACTAGACCGGAACTTGGCTACAAGGAAAAGTTCGCAAACGAAACAGTTAAAAAGACTTTTGATGCACTAGGTTTAAAATACGAAGATGGAATTGGCATAACAGGAGTAAAGGCAAAACTTAAAGATAATGCAGAAGGCCCTAATATAGCAATTATGGGCGAACTTGATGCCGTGGTTTGTCCTGACCACCCTGATGCAGACCCTATTACAGGTGCAGCTCATTGTTGTGGGCACTTTGGTCAAATAACCGCTATGCTTGCAGCAGCGATGGGATTTGCTACAATAAAAGATGAGATTGATTTTGGTAATGTTACATTTTTCGCAGTACCTGCTGAAGAATGTGTTGAAATTGAATATCGCAAAGGGCTTATAGATGAAAAGAAAATTAAATATCTAGGTGGCAAGCAGGAGCTTATTCATTTAGGTGCATATGATGATATTGATATGGCTATGATGGTTCACGGAACTGAAAAAGAAGATTTCATCAACTGTTCTTCACGAAATGTAGGTTTCATAGCTAAGAACATCAAATTTATTGGTAAAGAAGCCCATGCAGGTGGGGCACCTTGGAATGGTGTCAACGCACTTAATGCAGCGTCACTTTCACTTATGGCTATTAACTCAATAAGAGAAACACTTAAAGATCAGGACTGTATTAGAATACATCCAATCATAACAAAGGGTGGTACACTTGTTAACATTGTCCCTGATGATGTAAGAATGGAAATGTATGTTCGTGGTGCAACCATCGAAGCAATAAAAGATGCAAATGCAAAAGTTAATCGTGCTATTAAAGGTTGCGCATATGCAATTGGCTGTGAAGTTGTTATTGACGATTTGCCTGGTTACCTTCCAGTTGCCGATAATCTAGACCTTGCAAAAGTGTTTGAAAGTAATGCAAAAGTTCTTTATCCTCAGTGTAAAACAACTAACCAAACAGAAATATCTGGCGGTTCATCTGATGTAGGAGATGTTATGACCATTATGCCTTGTATTCAAGGCGGAATCGGTGGTTTCAAAAATGCATTTCACACAAAGAATTTCCGTCTAAATGATGAAGATTTAGCTTTTATTGCACCTGCAAAAATTATGGCTTGTACAATAATTGACCTTTTGGCTGACAACGGCACAAAAGCTAAAGAAATTATTGATAATTTTAACAGTCCTTACACATCAAAAAATTATGATAGCATCTGGGAAGATATTATGGGTAAATAAATTTAACCTAACAAAAAAGCACCCTTTCGGGTGCTTTTTATTTTATTTTTTTGGTTTAACTCCATACCGTGAAAGTTCCTCTTGATAAAGAGGATGATTTTCTAAAGGTTTTACACCAGTAGAATAAATTCTCACAGTTTTACTGTCATAAATTTTATCAAAAACTTCATTGATACGCTCATCGCTGCCCTCAAACTGAGATGAATAAACAAGATGAGTTATTCCAGTTTTTTCGCAAAGATTTTTTAGTTCGTTAGTATCGGTTTCGGGTGAAAACAGTGCAGAATTTATCTCTTTTCTTTGCTCCACTACAAAGTATGGAACACCCATATTTGTAAGTGCATAAGCATAGCCTTCCATATAGCACTGACGACTAGAAAACGCAGAATAAATGTTAGAAACACCATTTTTAGTAGCCAAATTTGCGTGAATCCTATTTGTTGCGAAAAGTGAATTATCTCCACTGTTATTTTTCAAAAATTCCATAGCAAGTTGGTCATCACAATTCGCCACTACGCTATAAGGATATTTTTCTATAATTCCCAAATTTCTGGCTAAAAATCTTGTTCCGGAGCCAATTAAATTAGTATAGATAAACGCGTTTGTAACAAACGCAATTCCACCTAAAACTATAGCTATATTTTTAACAGTTTTACTTTTCAACGACCAAATAGTATCCACAGCGAAAAGGTGCATAAAAAACAAAGCTAAAAACAAAAAATAAACCTGGCTCATTGCATAATGGTCAAATAAGAAGTATGCTAGAAAACCACCTGCAATAACACTGTTTATCCACAGTTTTTTACCACTTAGATGAAATATATTTTTAATATCTTTTCCAAGCCCAACATAATATAAAAAACCTTGAAGTGGACTAACTAGAATAATCATAATAGCCATAACAGCAAAATGAGCAAAATACCATAATATCTTATTGCCGATAAGACTTTCTAAAAATGAACCAAACGCCGTTTTTGAAAGGGTACCCCAAATGTTAAAAGCCATACTTGTATTCGCACCACTGGCAAAAAATACGCTGTAAATCGCATAGAACAATACGCCCATTATAGCGACGCACATAAGTCCCTTAAAATTTGTTTTTCTCTGTAGGAATATCCAAAAAACAGTTAGCACAGCACCAATCACCACAATCGCAGCCACAGGGCCTTTTGCAAATGAAAGCATGAAAAACGATGCTATCCAAAGGCAAAACTGCATAAAGTTTGGCTTAAATCCTTTATCTAAAAGCTGGATAAACATAGCTGAAAAAATGCTTAAGAATATGACAGCGGTAGCCTGTGAATTAACATTTGTAATAATGTGATAAGCGTTATCATTCCATAGAGGACTGCGTCCGGTGAGAAATGTATTCCACATACTAACACAGCCAAACAAAAACATAGAAAAAGTGAAAAACAATGCCTTTTTTTCATTTTGAAAATAAGATTTACCAAACGAATAGAGGCATATAATCACACAAATCAAAACTGCTGGTTGCAAATAAAAAGAAATAATATTGTAAGCTGAAATACCTGTAAGCCAAGATAAAGCACCAGCGAATAGCTCGGTTAAATAATGATAATGTAGCTGCACGCCTGAATATCTTATATCCTCGGGAATAAATCTAAGAGTGAATGAATTAGCATTGCCAATATTCCATAGAATATCAGGATTTAATAGCGTATCACCGACTTTTGAAGGCAATGCATTTTTTACAACACCTGAAAAAGTGTACAAAAGCAAAAGGGCAAAAAACAGTAAAATCAAAAGCCATTTATCCGGTGAAATAGGTGCTTTTTTCTCTTTTTCTTTTGGCGATAATATTAAATAAATCACGGTGAGAGACATAGGCAATACAAACAAAATCCATTTTATATGTAGTCGCATTGCTACACAGTAAACAGCACAGAAAAATCCTGTTCCGAGTAGAATATTTATTCCAATCAAAATATCTGTAAACTGATGGTCAGCTTTTGTAAGTCTATTAAGACAAAGACCAGGAACATAAACACAGCAGATAAGATAACTCCAAATTATGGCCATTTCAGAAATGCTTCCGCCGCCATAAACAACTAACCGTACATAAACTGCAAAAACCAAAGTGCAAAGTACTATTTTAATTCTATTAGCTCCCGTATATAAATCGTATATCACATTTTTCATATCATTACCCATAATTGAATACATTTTACATAACAGTATACCATATAAATACAAAAAAACAATTAAAGTCTTTTCTGAACAAACTAAATATTTATTCAAAAATTTCTAATTATTGAAAAAAACTGTTGACAAGTCTGTTTTCTTATGATATATTAGTTAAGCAATCGCATTTAATGCAATTTGCTGGTGTAGCTCAGCCGGTAGAGCAGCTGATTTGTAATCAGCAGGTCGGGGGTT